>JACQDI010000552.1 GCA_016201195.1 Acidobacteriota bacterium
GCTTCGATGTGCACCGCCAGTTCCCTCTGTATCGAGATTGTAGCAGAACGAGTGTAGGCGGAAAACTCCAGTCCGACAAAGTTCAAAAACGAGCCGCCTAGCGGGTCTTGGATGGGCCTCGGAATATCACTAGAGGTGCTTCGGTGTTACGACGCGGAAGTTGTGCTAGACGGTGAAGTCAAGGGCCTCTTGCCGCTCGGCTTGAAATTCAGCTACTGAAACCCCTATGATGATCCATCTACCTCATGAGCCCGATCAAACTGTCGGTGATAATCCCCGCCTACAACGAAAGGAGCACCATCGGCGAAATCATCCACCGTGTCCAGAGCGTCAACATCCCTAAAGAGATCATCATCGTCGACGACGGCTCGACCGACGGCACCCGGGACGAGTTGGAGAAGATCAAGCGCGAACACGACAACGTGGTGGTGATCCTCCAGCCCCGCAACATGGGCAAGGGCAAAGCTCTGCGTACGGGCTTCGCCGCCGCGCGGGGAGACTACGTCGTCGTCCAGGACGCCGACCTCGAGTATGATCCGGAGGACTACTACAAGCTGATCGCGCCGCTCGAAAGCGGCCGCGCCGACGCCGTCTATGGCTCGCGCTTCATTACCACCCAGGAGCACCGCGTGCTCTATTTCTGGCACTCCCTGGGGAACAAGCTGCTCACCCTTCTCTCCAATATGGCCACCGACCTGAACCTGACCGACATGGAGACCTGCTACAAGGTGTTTCGGCGGGAGTTGATCCAGTCGATCGAACTGGAAGAAGACCGCTTCGGCTTCGAGCCGGAGATCACCTCCAAGCTCTCTCGCGCCCGCGCCCGCATCTACGAGGTGGGCATCGCCTACTACGGCCGCACCTACGAAGAGGGCAAGAAGATCGGCATGAAGGACGGCTTCCGGGCGCTCTGGTGCATCCTGAAATACCGGATCAAGCCCCTGCGACGGAAGTAACACCGCACGCCAAGACGCTCACGCAAAGACGCAAAGGAGGCAAAGAACGCTAAGAATGCGGTCACCGCTCGAGCGCCGCTACACCCGGTAAAACCCGCCCGGAGAGGTACTCCAACGTGGCGCCGCCGCCGGTGGAGATGTGGGTGATGCGGTCGGCGACGCCGGCCGTTTTGATGGCCTTTTCCGAGTCGCCTCCTCCCACGATGCTCGTGGCTCCGGAGGCGGCTACGGCTTTGGCCAGCTCCACCGTGCCCTTCGCAAACGGCGTCATCTCGAACACGCCCATCGGGCCGTTCCACAAGATCAGTTTGGCGGAGGCGATTTCGGCGCTGTACCCGGCGATTGTTTCCGGTCCGATATCCACCCCCATCCACCCGCTGGGAATCGGGGTTTCCACGCCGTCCACGACCTTCGACTCGGCGTCGGCTTTAAACTCGGCGGCGACCACGTGATCCGACGGCAGGCGCAGCTTGTCGGAGGCCGACGTGAGCAGGGCCTTGGCCAAGTCGAGCTTGTCGTCTTCGACCAGCGACCGCCCCACCGGAAATCCCAGGGCCTTCAGAAACGTGTAGGCCATGCCTCCGCCGATCAGGAGCCGGTCCACCAGCTTCAGCAGGTTCGTCATCACCTCGATCTTGTCGGAAACCTTTGCCCCACCTAAAATTGCGACATAGGGCCGCGCGGGGTTGGCCACAGCCATGGAAAGGTATTTCAGCTCCTGTTCCATGAGCAACCCGGCCGCCGCCTGGGAGACGAACTGCACCATGCCGACCGTGGAGGCGTGCGCCCGGTGGGCTGAGCCGAACGCGTCGTTCACGTAGACGTCGCACAGCGACGCGAGCTGGCGCGAGAAGTCGGGATCGTTCTTCTCTTCCTCGGGGTGAAAGCGCAGATTCTCCAGAAGCAGGACCTGCCCGGGCCCCACGGGCGGCACGGAGGGTCCCACGCAGTCCGGCGCCATGGCCACCGGCCACGAGAGCAGCTCCGAGAGCCGCTGCGCAGCCGGCTTCAGGCTCATCTGCGGATTCGGCTTGCCCTTCGGCCGCCCCAGGTGCGACGCCATTATCAGCGCCGCGCCCTGGTCGAGCGCACAGCGGATGCTCGGCAGTGACGCCTTGATGCGCTTGTCGCTGGTGATTTGCGTCCCCGTCGGGTCGAGCGGGACGTTGAAATCCACGCGCATGAAGACCCGCCGGCCCCGCAGGTCCAGGTCCCGGATCGAAAGGGCCATTACAGCCCCCGGTTCTCGAGCAGGTGGATCAGGTCACACACCCGGCAGGAGAAGCCCCACTCGTTGTCGTACCAGGCGAGCACTTTCGCCAGGTTGCCGCCGAGCACGCGCGTCATCGAGGCGTCCACAATGGAGCTGCGCGAGTCGTGCATGAAGTCGCTCGACACCACCGGATCTTCGGTGTAGCCGAGGATGCCGTTCATCGACCCGATCGAGGCCACCCGCAGCTTCTCGTTGATTTCCTCCGCGGTGGCGTCCTTCTCGAGCAGCACCACCAGGTCGACCACTGAAACGTTGGGCGTCGGTACGCGAATCGAATAGCCGTCGAGCTTGCCTTTCAGCTCGGGGATAACCAGGCCGATGGCCTTCGCCGCCCCGGTCTTGGTGGGGATCATGTTGAGCGCCGCCGCCCGCGCCCGCCGGAGGTCCTTATGGGGCAAGTCGAGGACGTTCTGGTCATTGGTGTAGCTGTGAATGGTGGTCATGGTGCCCTTGGCGATGCCGAAGCTCTCGTGGAGCACCTTGGCCACCGGCGCCAGGCAGTTCGTCGTGCACGAGGCGTTGGAGAGAACGGCGTGCTTCGCCGGGTCGTACTTCGAGTCGTTGACCCCCAGCACCACGGTGAGGTCTTCACCTGTCGCCGGCGCGGAGATGATCACCTTCTTCACCGTTCCCCGCAGATGCTTGCGCGCGTCGTCAGCCTTGGTGAACAGCCCCGTGGACTCCACCACGATCTCGGCCCCCACCGAGGCCCAGTCGAGCTGCGCCGGGTCGCGCTGGGCCATCACCCGGAAGGAGTGGTCGTCCACCTGGATGCAGCCGTCCACCGCCTTGACCTGCGCGGGCAGGACGCCCAGCACCGAGTCATACTTCAGCAGGTGGGCGAGGGTCTTCGTGTCCGTAATGTCGTTCACCGCGACAACCTGAATATCCGAGCGATGCATCGCCGCCCGGTAAATATTGCGCCCAATGCGTCCGAAACCGTTGATGCCTACTTTCACAGCCGCCATGCGATCTCCTTTCAGGTGTCAGGTGTCAGGTTTCAGGTGTCAGGTGTGAGGTGTGGTCGACAGAACCCTGAGACCGGGGACCTGAAACCTGACACCTAGTCTATTGCACTCCTGCGTACATTTCCTTCACCCGGATGACCTTGTTGCCTTCGAAGGTGACGAAGGTGATGGTGCCGGGCGCCTTGCCATAAATCCAGTCTTCGGTTTCCACGCCGTCCTTGTTCTCCCGCAGCTTGTTCTCCGGCCGGCCCTTGGCCAGCAGCACCATCTCGCGGTCCATCCCTACCAGGACCTTGTTGGCCTTGATGGCCTCCTGGACCTCCTTGGGCAGCGTCTCGGTGTAAAGCTCGGTGGCCGAGTGCTTCTCAAAATCAAGGACCGGTTGGAGCATCTTTTTCAGCTCAGCCGCCTTTTTCGGCGGCACCGGTCCTTCAAACACCAGAGCAATCGTGGTGCCACCGGGCGCGCTGGTGCTCTGATCGCGCGCTATCGGGGAAGTCCCCGCGCCGGTTCCCACCTGCACGTTGTGGTACCAGCGCCGCTTGCCCCGCATCCCATCGTTGATCTCGAGCACGATGCGGTCGTTCTCGATGATCACGCGGGTAATCTGTACCAAATCGCCCACGCGTCCGGCGGGGCCGTTCTGCTGCATCGCCTCAGCCCACTGCTCCTTTTCATACTTACCAGCCGGCGTCACCGCGAGCGGCTTCTTCGACCGCGGGAGGGCGACCTTGACCGTGGCGAACTCCGCCATCAGGCCGCGCACAATCTCGGTGCGCTCCTCAAACGTCAGCTTCGGCCCGGCCAGGGCCGAAACCGCAAACAGGGCGATCGAACTGAGCCTCGCGAGCTTCATGCGAGAATTCCCTGCTCCTGCCGGACCAGGGGCGCTCTCCACACAATCACGCCCATAGCCACCAGGGCAAAGGTGGTGAACAGGCTGGCCTCCGGCCCGTACTCGCCGCCGCTCCACAAGGGCAAGCCGGTTGACACCATCGAAATGCCCAACAACTTAATTTTAAGCCCACTAACGTTGGCTCCGATAGTGGCCAGCGAGAAATTCCAGGCAAAGTGTAAACCGAGCGGCAGCCACAGGTCCCGCGTGCGCCAGTAGGCATAGCCGAACAGCGCCCCGAACAGGGCCGTATTGATCAGACCCACGCGGGAAAAAGCAGGGTTGGCGCTGTGCATCCAGGCAAAAAGCACCGATGTGGAGGTAAGGGTGAGCCAGGGGCCGAAGGCCTTTATCAGGTGCTGGAACCCATAGCCCCGAAACAGCAGCTCCTCCCCGATTGCGCCCACCAGCAGGATCAGGAACCAGAAGGAAAGCGTCAACACGCCATGGGAGAGGAACGCCACGCGTTCCACCCTCGCCCAGCCGAAGGTCCACTGGATGCCGACAATGATGAGCGACGAGCCGGCCCCCAGCACGACTCCGGCCATGAAATGCATCGCCCCGGCCCGGTTGAAAAAGAAGCCGACCATGTGGAACGGCTGCATCTCGTAGATGCGCATCATCATCGTGGTGGTGAGCAGGACGGCCGAACCGAGGGAGAGAGCGCTGGTCACGATGGTCTCGACGCCGATCAGGTGGATCACTCCGGCGAAGCACCACCAAAGAACCATCGTCACCACGACAAAGACGGTCAGCCGGATGAGGGAAGCTGCGACGCGCATCGAGTCCCTTCACGAGCAGGTGATTTCAAGGCCGCCGCGGGCCACACGGAAGGGCAGCACGCGCCCGCCGAGCCGGGCCAGCTCCTGCTCGACGGCGGCCTTGGCGCCCTCCTCGACAAACAGCAGCACGCAGCCGCCACCGCCGGCGCCGCAGACCTTGGCGGCCAGCGCCCCCTTCCTCCGCGCCCGTTGGATCAGCCGGTCGATGAACGGCGTGGAGATGCCCGGGGCGTTCCGGCGCCGGTTTTCCCACTCCTGGGCGAGCAACCGTCCCACTTCATCCCAGTGGCCGCCCTCCACAGCGCGACGCATGGCCCCGGCGATCGCGGCGATCTTTTCGAAGCTGCGGAAGACGCGCCGCTCCCCGTCGATGTGGGCTTTCATCACCTGCCAATTGTTGATGCCAGAGTTGCGCGGGGCGCCGGTGTAGACGAGCGACGTGCGTCGTTCCAGCTCCTCGAGATCCACATCCAGAGGCTCGCGCCGGATTCCGGCCGGCGTGAGATGCACCGCGCCCACGGCGCCGTAGAGCGCGGGGTAATAGTCCTGACAGCCGGTGGGCACGCGGATCACCTGCGCCTCCACGTTCTGGGCGATCTCGCGCAGCTTCTCCAGGGTGTAGTCTTTTCCCGTGAAGCGGTCGAGGGCCGCGCAGATGGCGATGTTCAGCGTCGAGGAGCCGGCGATGCCCGCTCCGGCCGGGGCCTGGCAATCGAGTTCCATCGACAGCCCGCGCGGCGGCATGAAGAACTTTATCAGCAGCGCCGGCAAAGCCAGCTTGTACTTTTTCGCCGCGTTCAGCTCGGCCAGCGAGGCGAACGTCTCCACGCAGTTCTGGTCGCGGGAGGTGATCACGATGCGCCGGTCTTTCCGTTCCTGGAGCGCGCACGTGGCGTAGAGATCAATCGCCACGTTGACGGTCATGCTGTAGTCGTGGAACAAGTAGAGCGGCCAGATATCGAGGGTGCCTCCGGCGAGGTCGACGCGGCAGGGCGCCTTGCTGTGGATGCGCACTATGGTCCCTTTCCCGGTCTTTTCACGAAATCGAGCAACTGCTGGCGATGAGAGCCGGCCTCAAAGCAGCGCCGGCAACGGGCTTCGTAAAGGCCTGCCGCGCCCACCACAATCAAATCCGAGGACTCGACCAGGCGCTGCGTGAACTTGGCCGGCCCGCCGCACTGCACGCAGATGGCCAGGGTCTTGGTGATCTCCTCGGCCAGGGCGAGCAACGCCGGGATCGGCTCGAAGGGACGGCCCAGGTAATCGGTGTCCAGGCCGGCAATAATCACCTGCTTGCCCATGTCGGCCAGGTGGTTGGCCACCTCGGGGAGCTCCGCGCCCAGGAAATTCGCCTCGTCGATTCCCACCACCTCGGTGCGGATCTCGAGCAGGTCGAGGATCTCCTCGGCCGACCTGACAACCTGCGAGCGGATGCGAAGATCGCTGTGGGAAACGATCTCGTCGTTCGAGTAGCGGTTGTCGATGGCCGGCTTGAAGATCTGCACCCGCTTGCGGGCGATCAGGCTGCGCCGCATGCGCCGGATCAGCTCTTCGCTCTTGCCCGAAAACATGGGCCCGCAGATCACTTCCAGCCAGCCGATATGTCCGTGTACGATATTCATCCCTTCGCTTGCAGCGGACCGTGGAGCGTAGATTGTGGATCGTGGGCCCACGATCTACGATCCGGTCTGCTATCATATCCCCGTGCCGGTGCGTGAGATCATCCAGCTCGGAAACCCGCTGTTGCGCGAGAAATCCCGCCCGGTGAAGGATTTTCGGGCCGCCGCTCAAACCCTGGCGGACCTGCGCGACACGCTTCACGATTTTCAACAGCGAAACGGCTTTGGCCGTGGTATCAGCGCCGTTCAGATCGGAGTGCCGGAAAGACTAATATATCTCGAAATCGGCGGCCGCGCCTACAAGCTGGTCAACCCGGCGCTGCGTGGCGGGAGCCACGACCGGATCCTCGTATGGGACGACTGCTTTTCGTTCCCCCAGATCCTGGTGCGCCTGGTGCGGGCCGCGCAGGTGGAGGTCGATTACGTCGATCCCCACGGCGTGGCCGGCTCGGTGGCTGCGGATGGCGACTTCTCCGAGTTGTTGCAGCACGAGCTGGATCACCTGGACGGCATCCTGGCCATCGACCGGGCCATCAACCAACACAGCTTCGCCACCCGCGCCGAGTACGAGCGGCGGTACGCTCGCGAGCGGGTGGTCACGGTAGGAGGAAAACAATGAACACCAACACTTTCTTTGACCTTCGCGGCTTTGACCGTCGCGCCTTCCTGAAATGGACCGGCGCGCTTCCTTTGCTGGGTTACATCGCCGGCCAGGGCCTGTGGAACAAGGCCTGGGCGGCGGTGGGCAAGAATTCCAAGGACAACCTCTACACGCGTATCGGGGTGCGGCCCTTCATCAATGCCCGCGGCACGTGGACCTACCTGAGCGGCTCGCTGGAGTTGCCCGAGGTGCGGGCGGCCAAACAGCAGGCCGCCATGCACTTCGTGGATATCCTCGAGTTGCAGCACGCGGTGGGCAAACGGCTGGCCGAGCTTTCCGGGGCCGAGTCAGGGATGATCACGTCCGGCGCCGCCGGCGCCATGGCCGCGGCTACTGCGGGGTGCATCGCGGGGAGCGATCCGGCCAAGGTCTGGCAATTACCGGATACGACCGGCATGAAGAGCGAGGTGATCATGCTCGGCGGGCGCAGCGCGTTCGACAGCGCCATCCGGCTGGCCGGGGGTAAGCTGGTAGTGGTACACACCCACCAGGAGTTTCTGAACGCGCTCGGCGACAACACCGCCATGGTCTACACCTCCTCGCGGGGTGAGCAACTGGAGCGGGCGCTGGTCGCCACCAAAAAGGCCAGGGTGCCGCTGCTGCTCGACCAGGCGGCGGGCATTCCGCCCATCGAGAACCTGAAGCTCTACGCCAAGATGGGTTGCGATCTCTACACCTTCAGCGGCGGCAAGGGCCTGCTCGGGCCGCAATGTTCCGGCCTGCTGCTGGGCCGCAAGGATCTGATTGAAGCCGCGCTCGCCAACAGCAGCCCGTGGGAAGGCGCGGTCTGCCGTCCGATGAAGGTCGGCAAAGAAGAGATCATGGGCTGCCTGGCGGCTGTGGAAGCGTGGATGAAGAAGGATCTCAACACGCTCGACCGCGAGTGGAACACCCGCGTGAAGCGCATCGCCAAGATCGTCGAAACCGTCCCCGGCGTAACCACCGACATCCAGATCCCGACCGGCGGCAACCGCTACCCCACGCTGACCGTCACCTGGGACGAGAAGGCTTTTGGGCTGACCGTGGCCGATTGCGACCGCAAGTTGCGAGAGGGCGAGCCGCGCATCGAGGTGCTCACCTCCAACAACCCGAGCCTGGTACCCGCGGTGCGCGAAGGCGGCTCGAAGTCGCCGACCCGGCCTGACCAGTTGCGGATCATCTCGATGACATTGCAGCCAGGCGAAGACCTGATCGTGGGCAAGAGGCTGCGGGACATCCTCGGCGCAGCCCGGAAGGCGGCGTAGTAGGGCGGCCCCCTGAGCCGCCTTACGAATCGAGCCAGCTCTCGATTTCTTTCTTCGGATGTTTGGGGGTTTTGCGGCGGGCCTTGGGCTGGATGATCTGCCCCGCGGGCACCAACCCGATGCGCTCCCGGGCCAGTTTGCGTACTTCCTTGTCGGCCCGGAACACGTTCCGCTTGCGCGCCGCCTTGCCCTGACTCCGACCGGAGCTCAATTCTTGGACCCTCAACCTGCCCGAAACGCTTCGATCTTTTCGTCGCGATGAAACACCTCGCGCACGCCGAAGCGCTGCGCGATTTCCTCGAGGTCCTTCCTAACGAAGCCCACGCTCGTGAGCCCGATCCGCCCGTCGGGCTCGACCAGGAACAGCGACGGCACGTGGGTGATGCCGTAGGCGTTCGACACCGGGTAGTTCGCGTCCTCGGAATCGAGCAGCACCGGGAAGCGGATGCCATACTCGCGGTTGAATCCCTCGGTCTTCTTCCGGACATCCTGGGAAATGCCCAGCACTGGCACCGAGGATCCCGCCAGCCTCTGTAAGAACGGAAACGTGTACTGGCAGGTGGGGCACGAAATCTTGAAAAACGCGATCAGCACCGGCCCCTGCTCGAGCCACTCCCGGAGCGGGCGGGCCGCTCCGGCGATATCGGGCAAGGTGAAGTCGGGCGCCTGAATCCCTGCCTTGGCCATATTCAAAGTTTAGCACCATCGCCGGGCGCGAAGATCCTGTATCAGAAGAAGTGACTGCTGGAGTATAATGGAGCAGACGCCATGGCCAAGCGCACACGCAAGACGGCCAAACAACTCAACGCCGAGATCGACCGGCTTCAGAAGAAGACCGATCAGGGGTTTGCGGCGCTCGCCCGAGCGCTCGAGGCCTGCCGCAGGGAGCGCGCCAAGACCCCGGGCGGCTTCCGAGACATCTCCGAACGGGAGCTAAAGGAGGTGATTGAAGCGCTGAAGCCGTTGCCCCGTCCGAGGAAGTCCAAGAGCCGGTGAACAGGGTATAATGGAGCCGATATGGATGTAGAGAAGGCGATCCACTTCCTGCTGGAGCAGCAGGCGCAGATCAACGAGCAGCAGGGCCGGTTCAACGAGCAGCAGGCTCGGCTCAAGGAGGAGCAGGCTCAGTTCGAGCGGGGTCTCAACGGCCTTCGCAAGCTGATGCTGGTGGGCATGAAAATGTTGGTCAAGAACGAGCGAGCCCAGGCCCGCACAGATGCCGCTCTGAGCGCCCTCATCGAGGCGCAAATGCGAACCGAGGCCAGACTGGACCGCACTGACGCCAGATTCGAGCGCCTGATGGCGGCACTGCTCCAAAAGAGGACGAACGGTCGTGGCTAAGCCCAAACAGGACCGATTTGAGAAGGTGATGGCCGACATCGACA
>JACQDI010000553.1 GCA_016201195.1 Acidobacteriota bacterium
CTCAACGGCGGCTGGCGCCTGTCGCCGAACTTCGGCTGGGGCGCCGTGCGCCAGGAATCGCGCATCATGCAGAACACCGGCGTCCACACCATGGAGGGCGGCCCCGAGGGCATCAGTTATGACAAGGTGCTCTGGCGCCTGCCCCTGATCGACATGCCGCGCCTGGTCGGACGCAACGCCCAGTTCTACCGCGACTGGATCCGCCACCCTGACTTCGACGACTACTGGCAGGCCCTCGACGTCTCGTCCGAGTTCGAGAAGATCCCCGTCCCCGCCCACGTCTTCGGCGGCTGGTTCGACATCATGTACCAGGGGACGCTCCAGAGCTACGTGGGCCTCAGCCGCCAGGGCAAGACGGCCGTGGCCCGCGAGAAGACTCAGCTCATGATCGGCCCCTGGGGCCACGGCTCGACACGCAAGTTCGGCGACCTCGATTTCGGCCCCGACGCCCACGTGGACATCCACGCCCTCGAACTGCGCTGGTTCGACCATTGGCTGAAGGGGATCGACAACGGCGTAGACCGGGAGCCGCCGGTAAAGGTGTTCGTGATGGGCCGCAACGAGTGGCGGCTCGAGAACGAGTATCCCCTGGCGCGCGCGCAGTACCAGAAGCTCTACTTCCACAGCGGCGGGAAAGCCAACAGCAGCCACGGCGACGGGCGTCTCGCCTGGGATCCGCCCGCGGCCGGCGCCCAGCCCGATCGCTATACCTACGACCCGGACAATCCGGTCCCCAGCCTCGGCGGGAACAACTGTTGCGGCACCCCGACGCCCGCCGGCCCCCGCGACCAGCGCCCCATCGAGGCTCGCCCTGACATCCTGGTCTACACCTCCTACTTCCTGGACCAGGACACGGAAGTGACCGGCCCGGTCCGCATCGTCCTGCACGCCTCCTCGGACTCGGTGGACACCGACTTCGTGGACAAGTTGATCGACGTCTACCCCGACGGCCGGGCGATGGGCATGGCGGAGGGCATCCTCCGGGCCCGCTACCGCGAGAGCACCAGCCGGCCGAAGCTCCTCGACCCCGGCAAGATCTACGAGATGACGATCGACCTGGTCGGCACCAGCAACGTGTTCCTGCGCGGCCACCGCATCCGGGTGGATCTCACCAGCAGCCACTTCCCCCAGTTCGACCGCAATCCCAACACCGGCGATCCGTTCGGGATGACGGCCAACGTCAAGGTGGCGCACCAAGTGGTGTACCACTCGAGCGACCACCCCTCGCACATCGTGCTGCCGGTGGTGCGGTGAACCTACTCCTCAGAACACCAGCTTTAGACCAAACTGGATGATCCGGGGATCGCCCGCGCTCGGGCTAGTGCTGGTGATCGTCCCAAACCCGCCACCGGACACATTGGTGTTCGGGTTGTTGAAGTTCACCTGATTAAAGATGTTGAACATCTCCGCCCGGAACTGTACGCTCGCCCGCTCCGTGATCCGGTTGTTCTTGAAGAACCCCATATCGAAGCTGTACAGTTGCGGGCCGTAAAAGACGTTCCTGCCAAGCGTCCCGAACGTCCCCACGTCGTTGACCGCGAAGGCCGCCGGGTTGAACCAGACCCGCTTATCCGCCCCGGTCGGCGCCGCCGGGCTCGTCCCGGTCAGCTTCGGCCGGTCGTTCCCGAGACCCGTAAGGGAGTTATCTCGGCCGCTCCGAACATTGAACGGCGCGCCGGTCTGGTACTGCCCGATGCCCGACCATTGCCAGCCGTTGAGGATGTGCTTCGCGAGCGCGTTACTGACCGGCGCCTTCGGTACCTCCCAGACCCACGACAGCACGAAGCGCTGCCGGTGGTCGAAATCCGAAGGCCCGTGCTGCATGGCGTTGCCGTTCGGGAAGTACCACGGCATCACGAAGTCGCCGTAGGTGTCCAGGCTCTTGGAGTAGGTGTAGTTGGCCAGCACGGTAAAGCCACGGGTGAAGCGTTTAGTTAGCGAGAGCTGCATCGAGTGGTAATTCGCCCGCCGGTCCTGGGTGTAGTAATCGACGCTGCCGATATCCGGCGCAAACAGCCGCCGCGCGTCGGCGCCCAGCGTCGAACCCGGAATGTACCGCGCCGGGTTAAACTGCTTGGTCGTCCGGCCATACAGGGAGGACGAGCCTACGTAGGCCACTCGCGCCAGCCACTCGGGGACGATCTCCCGCTCGAGCGCGAGGTTCCAGTTGTACGTGAGCGGCGTCTCCTGGCGGGGATCGTAGGTCGAGATCAGCACCGGCCGCGGAAACGGCGCGTTGGGATCCCCGATGGACTCGACTCTGACCAAATTAAAGTCAGTCCGCCCCCGGTACGGGTCGGAGAAGGGCCCCTGCGGCTGGGTCACGCTCAGCCGGATGCTCCACGGCGGAGCATTGACCGCGTTGTTGTTGAAGTCCCCTTGCAGATGCTGGTCGTAGAACATGCCGGCGCCGCCGCGCAGGCTGGTCTTACCATCCCCGAACACGTCCCAAGCGAACCCGACGCGACCGCCGAGGTTGTTATAGTCTCCCAGCGTGCCGTCCTCCGGCGCGCCCGGGTCCCCGCGGAACGTCTCCCCAAGCGGGGCGTTGGTGAACCGCGGCGACTTCACCCCGGCGGCGTAGTCCTCAATCCGAAAGATCTGGATGCGGCCGCGGGTTTCATGCCACGGTGGCGTCGGCTCGTAGCGCACCCCGAGGTTCAGCGTGAACCGCGGCCTCAGCTTCCAGTCGTCCTGGAAGTAGACCGCCGCGTAAGTCGCCCGGTTGAACTTGTACTCCCCAGTCCCCTGGTCGAACGTCCGGATGGCGCCCAGGAAGTAGTCCGCCATCGAGAGGCCCGTGACGTCACCGCTGAACAGGAAGTGACCCGCCCGGCGGAACTCATTGACGATGTCCGCCCGCTGGCGGTTGATCTCGCCGCCGAACTGCAGGCTGTGACGCCCATGCACCCAGCTCGTCAGGTTGGCCCACTCAAACCCGGTCCGCGGGAACTTCGCCTCCAGGTTGTCGCCGATGTTGAAGAATCCCTGCGCCTCGATCTGGGAGATTGACGGTAGGGTCGGATAAATGGGGAGGCGCACCCCAAAATCCCGCATGCTCGGCACGCCCGAAAAGAAGGGACCCCGGGCGGCGTGGATGCGGTTAAACCCGAAGTGGAAGTCGTTCAGCACCGACGGGCTGAACGTCCGCGTCCAGGTCAGTACCGCGCTCTGGCTCCGCACCCGCGACGCAAGGGTGGGGCCGCGGTACGACAGCAGGTTCGACGGATCGTAGGTCCCCGCGTTCTGAAAGTGGTCAATGAAGTACCGGCCGCTGAGCCGGTCCTTGTTGGTCAACTGATGGTCGACCTTGGTTACCCCCTGGTCCAGTTGGTGTTTGATGGGCCGCGCAACCACCGTGAACCCGTCGCCTCCCACCGCCGGGATATACGAGTTCACTTTCACCGCGGCCGGATCGAACCGGCTCACCGGAATCTGATTGTTCACGAAGTTGCCGCCGAGCGGATCCCGGAGCACGCGGTTGCACGGCGCCCCGCAGGTGCTGAAATCGCCGCGGCGCTCGTCGATGGTCGGCGCAAACGTCGAGAGGGAGTTCGCCAGGTTGCGGATCCGCGTTCCCTGCCAGCCCATGTAGAAGAACGTCTTGTTTCGCCCGTCATACCCAGGCAGACGCACCGGACCGCCACCGTGCACCCCGAACTGGTTGCGCTTCAGAAAGTCCTGCGTCGGCGAAAAGAAGTTCCGCGCGTTGAACACCCGGTTACGCACGAACTCAAAAGCCCCGCCATGGAACTCGTTCGTCCCGGACCGCGTTACCACGTTCACCACCGCCCCGGCGTTGTTCCCCTGCGCCGCCGAATAGTTGCTGGTCTGGATGGAGAACTCCTGCAAGGCGTCCGGGAACGGGAAGGTCTGGTTCTCCTGGAAATAAGGATCGGTATTGGTCGTCCCGTCGAGCTTGTAAGCGACCTGGCCGTTGCGAGTGCCGTTGGACGACAACTGCAACCCGCCCGGAATCGACTTGCCGCTCTCAGAGCTCACCGAGATGACCGCCGTGCCGGGCACTAGGGCGGCCAGCTTGGCGGCGTCCCGCCCGTTGAGCGGCATCTCGAGGATGCGCGCCCGATCGACCACTTCGCTGAGCGTGGAAGTGCTGGTGTTCACCTGCACCGCCGCTCCGGCCACGTTGATGGTCTCGGTGACCGCTCCGACTTCCAGCGTGATATGGAGCGTCAAGCTCTGGTTGGCCAGCAACTCGACACCGGAACGGTGAAAGGTGCGGAACCCGGGCGCCTCAGCGGTCACGTCGTACTGCGTCGGCCGCAGGGCGGGCAAAACGTATAGGCCGTCGGCGCCCGTGAGGATGCTCCGAACAAACCCGGTGCCCACCTCCGTCGCCTTCACTGTGGCGCCAGGCACCACCGCACCGCTGGCGTCGGTAACCGATCCGACGATTTGACCCGCCTGCTGGCCGAACGCATGGATCGCCAGCAGACCTGTAAGCCCAACTGTCAAGACTATTCGCTGCACCATAAGATCCCCCCTCCCTTATGGAAGGCCTGACCGGCATCTGGTTTGACTGCAAGAGAACCCAGATCGAGCCCCCGTGGCTCGATGGACCATACGGGGACACTTTACCGTTAAAAGGAAGACACTGTCAACAAAAAAAACCTCGCGCGTTACCGAGCCGCGACCGTGAGGGAGCGGTCTGGAACCGTTATTTTGCGCCGGAAAGTGGTTAACCGCCCGGCAGGATAGATTGACAGTAGGGACTCCAGCTTGGTCGGCGGGGCAAGTCCGGCTGAACACTATCAGCCTTTTGGACGAATCTGCCGAACAAACGACTATGAGGCAAAGGAAAAGCTGCGCGGCTTGCGGCGGCACAATGCTGAAGAAGACGGTCTCCCATACCCAAGCCTGGGGCGGTCGGCTCTATCGCTTCGACCACGTCCCGGCCTGGGTTTGCGCCCGATGCGGGCAGGTTTGGCTGGCTGCCGAGGTCTCCCAGGCAATGGATGAGATCATCCAGAAGCCACCGAAGACGAGCCGGTTCCTGAGAGTGCCCGTCTTCTCTCTCTCGGAGTTGACTGAAACGTTTTAGGCGACGAGGGCCCCGGCTTCGGCCAGTTGGGAGAATACATAGGGACCCTCGGGGATCACGGCCACCGATGCGTCCCGCGGCAGGCTGGAGGCCAGGGCGTCCAGGGCGCGCTGGGGGTCGTCGAAGCTCGGACCCCAGAGATAACGCCGATCCGCAGCGGGGACCCCGGGCACGCACCACAGAATCTCGGCGCGGCGGGCGACCAGGGCCAGCTTCTCGAGCTGCCACTGGTCGATGATCACCGGCTGGTCCGCCAAGCCGTCCAGGCAGGCCTTCCAGTCGGGGAACGTGCGAACGATGCGGGTGAACTCGCCGCTGCCGATGCCCTCGCTGCAGGCGGCCACCAGCAGCAGCTTGCCGCCCGGCTTGAGGATGTGCGAGGCGGCAGTCACGCCTTTAATGCTCTGGTAATAGGTAAGATCGAGCGGGTAGCCCCCGCCGGTAGTGATCACGGCGTCCACCGGCTCTTCGACCGGGGCCAGGGTCGATTCGCGGACAAAGTCAACCCCCGCGGCATGAGCGGCGACCGGGTTGCCGGCGAAGACCTGGGCGATGGCGCGCGTCCGGGTCAGCGCCACGTCCACGATGAAGTCGTGGCGGGCCATCCGCGCGATTTCCAGCAGCTCGCGGTGCAGGGGATTATCGGGGAAGCCGCCTTCCACGGCGCGGGGATCCCGCATGAACAGGGGGCTGTGCAGGCGCTTGATGGTTCGCTCGCCGGCGAGGCCGGGGGCGATCAGCTTGCGGCCGCCCGAAAAGCCCAGCATCAGGTGCGGCTCGACGAAGCCCAGCGTGATGTGCAGGCCGGCCTCGATGAAGCGGCGGTCGATCAGGACCTCGGTGCCGCCCGCGGTGCGCCCCAGGTGGGCGTGGGATTCCTCGATCCGGGCGTTGTGGGAGTCAACCGGGTAGCGGGCGAGCATCTCCGGCCCGACGATCTCCTGAAGTTCAGCCGGAGTGGCCTCGCGGTGCAGGCCGGTGGCGATGAGGATGCGGATCTGCCGCACGCCGGCTGCCTCGAGCGCCCGGGTCACGTGGGGCAGAACGATCCGGTTGGGAGCGGGACGAGTGATGTCGCAGACTGAGATGGCCGCGCTCGACTTGCCCCGGGCCAGCTCGACCAGCGGGGGCGAAGCGATGGGACGCGCCACCGCCCCGGCCAGCGCCTGGTCGGGTGAGCCGGCGGCGCCGGCGAAGCGCGGCTCGAGCACGGTGGTGCGCCAGGCGCCGGGCAATTCGAGCACGGCGCCTGCGCGGTCGAAAGCAACCTGGACTCTCATCCTCCGGCTTCGGCGGCCTGCGGCGGGTGCATGGCGGCCATCTGGGCCTTCATTGCCTTCTTCATCTCCGCCGCAGTGGGTTCGGCCTTGTGAGTGGCGATCATCCAGCGCTGCCCGGCGGGATCGGTCACATCACCGCAGCGGTCGCCCCAGAACATGTCCGTCACCGGCATGTTGGAAGTGGCCCCCAGCTTGAGCGCCTTCGCGTAGACTTTGTCCGCGTTGTCGACCAGCAGGTATAAGTTGATCGGCGAGCCGCCGAGCGATTGGGCGCTCTTGTTGCCCCCCATTTCCGGCCCCAGCATCAAGGTCGTGTCGCGCAGGCGCAGCTCGCAATGTATCGGCTGGCCGTCCGGCCCGTTCATGATGCCGCGCTTCGTGAATCCGAAGGCCTTCTGATAGAAGCTGGCGGCGGCTTTGATGTCCTTGACGGTGAGCATGACGCTTACCGCACCGTATTGTTTCTTGTTGAGTGGATCAAGTTTTTTCGGCATGAGCAGTCTCCTAACTGGACGTTGATATTTTAGCAGTCCCGCGCAGGCCGAGGTTGGTGAGGGCCATAATGACTGCGCAG
>JACQDI010000508.1 GCA_016201195.1 Acidobacteriota bacterium
ACATGGAAAACTTCCTGGCCTCGGTGCGCTCCCGCCAGCAGCCTGTGTTCAACGCCGCTTTCGGGTACCGGGTGATGACAGCTATCAAGCTGGGTGTGGATTCCTACCGGCAGAACAAGCTGATGGCGTTTGATCCGAAATCGGAGAAGGTGATCAAGACCGCGCCCAAGCGGCCCGGTTATGAAGGCACCGGGAAAAACGTCCAGGAGCCGCGCAGGGGTTGACCCGCCTGGGTTGTGGGCCCACCACCGGTGGCCCACAACCCGCAACCTGGTCGTCTACGGCGCCTAAGCTCGAGCTGGAGCGGCCCTTGGCCTTCAGGTCTAGATAGAGAGCATCGCTCTAGTTGTTTGACTGAAACGGAGGTTTTGCCATGCGAATCGCCTTGTACTGGATTGCCTGCGGAATCCTCACGCTGGTTGGCTGCGGCAGCAAGGAGGGCGGACCGGGCCAGGAAGCGGCCGCCCCGAACCAGCCTGCCGCGCATCAGCCTGGGGGAACGGGCTCAGCGAAGCCTCACGCGGCTGCTGACACCCTGCCGGCTGGGACTCCGCTGCGAGTGCGCACCTCGATTGCCCTCTCGACCAACACCCATGAAGCCGGCCAGACCTTCACCGCCCATCTCGAGGAGCCACTGGTCCACGGCGGCAAGGTCGTCGCTCCAAAGGGAGCCGAGGTGGAAGGCAAGATCATCGAAGCCGGCAAGGGCGGGCGGGTGAAGGGACGGGCGGCGCTGGCGGTGCAACTGATCCAGTTACGGACCGCCGGCGGCCACGCTGTCCACATTGCGACCAATACCATCAGCCACGAGGCCGCGTCGACCAAAGGCAAGGACGCCGCCAAGATCGGGATTGGCAGTGGAGTGGGCGCGGCCATCGGGGCCATCGCTGGAGGCGGTAAAGGCGCTGCCATCGGCGCGGCGGCCGGCGCCGGGGCCGGAACCGGAGTGGTCCTGGCCACTCGCGGCGATGCGGCCGTGATTCCCGCCGAAACGGTGCTCCAATTCGAGTTGCATTCGCCGGTCACCGTATCGCGCTAGAAGGTTCCTGGAAAACCTCCGGAAACCGCTCCCTGACGGTCACGGCTCGGTAACGCGCCAGTTGATCCAGCGCGACTTGCTGAGCCGCGCGCGTGAGCAAGCGGTCCGCGATAAGGTTTTCAGCAACCTGCTAAAATGGGTCTCTTATGAAACCCGCGCAAGCGCTTGTTCTATTCTGCCCGCTCCTGCTCCACGCGCAGCTCACGGAAAAGCCGCGGCTGGGCGTCGTGGGGCTGGTGCATTCCCACGCTTGGGACCGCGTCCCCCGGATGGCCAAGCTGGCGGACGCCGACCTGATCGGCATTGCCGAGCCCAACCCCGAGCTGGTCGCTGAAGTCAAGAAGCGTGTCCCCAACGCCGAAACCTTCGCCGACTACAAGCAGATGATCGAGTTGAAGAAGCCCCACATCGTGTGGGCCTTCGTCGAGAACAACCGCCACCTGGAGGTGGTGGAATACTGCGCCCCCCGCAAGATCCACGTGATCTTCGAGAAACCCCTGGCCTCCACCTATAAGGACGCCCTCAAGATCCGCGACATCGCGAAGAAGCACGGCATCCAGGTGATGACCAACTACCAGATGGCCTGGTGGCCCACCCAGTACGTGGCCAAGGCCGAAGCCGAGCGGGGATCGATCGGCCAGGTCTACCGCTTGCGCGGCGTGGTCGGCCACGGCGGCCCCGGCTCCCAGGGGGTGACCAACAAGTTCTTCTTCCAGTGGCTGACTGACCCGGTGCAGAACGGCGCGGGCGCCCTGATGGACTTCGGCTGCTACAACGCCTTGTGGTCTTTGTGGTACCTGGGCCGTCCTGAGAGTGTCTACGCCTCGGTGAACCATCTCCGGCCCGAAACCTTCCCCAAGGTTGAGGACAACTCCCTGCTGGTGCTCACTTACAAGAACGGCATGGGGATCTTCGAGGGCAGTTGGGATCTGCCGCGCGGTTTCCAGGACCTGGAGGTCTTCGGCCGCTCCGGCAGCCTTTACATGACCAGGGAGCGGGTGGAGTTGCGCAAAGGCAGGGAGGCTCAGGAGCTGGCCGTCACCCCCCTCGCGCCGGACCGCGACGACCCGGTAACTTACATGATCAGCCGTCTCCGCGCCGGCAAGCCCGTCGAGGGCTTGACCGCCCTGGAGATCAACGTCGGGGTCAACGAGGTCATCGACGCCGCCCTGGAGTCGATCAAGACCGGCCATGCCGTGAAGCTGCGCTGACTGCCTACTGCAAGAAATCCTCCCGGATCGGCGAGAACACGTCCACCAGCACCGCCCCGCTCCCGAGGCTCCGCGCGCCGTGCATCACATCCGACGGGATGTAGATCATCGCCCCGGTCTCTAGCCTCCGCTCCTCGCCTCCCACCTGGAACAGGACCGGGCCCTTTTCGACCAGGGTCCACTGCTCGTGCGGATGGTGATGGGCCGCCGGAGCGGCAT
>JACQDI010000509.1 GCA_016201195.1 Acidobacteriota bacterium
CGGGCCGGCTTGCTCGAGCACTTTGAACCCAAGCAGATCGGCATAGAAGTGAAGCGCCGGAGAGAGCTCTCGCACGTACACCATGGCGTGATTGAACGCCAGCGGTGAGGAGCGCCTAATTCTTCCGCGTTTTTTCTGTTCCGGCAATCTGCCCCCCTGGGATTCGGCTCTTCAGTGTATCAAGGCCGGCGAGGGCGTGAAGAAAAAAGGGGGTCTCACTCAAGGACGCCAAGGCCGCAAAGGATTTACAAAGTCGAACACGGCCAAAGTGTAACCACCCGGACCTGCCGGCCGCCTTCGGTTTGAGTGCCGTCACGTGCAACTAAGGGTCACATTGCGAGAGGGTCGCTACACGGCCATGGCTTTGCTCGGCCTTTTCGCGATGACGGTGGAAGCGCAGCAGCGGGCAGAGAGGGTCGTCGGGGTACCGGATAGGGCGCAGGAAGACAAGCGGATTCTCGGCGTCATCGCCGCCAACAAGACGGTGGAAGAGCCCTCCGAGCGGGTGGGCCCCATGTCTTTCCAGGACAAACTCAAGCTCGGCGCCGAGGACTCGTTCGCCCCGCAGGGGTTTCCGGGCATCGCGTTGTCGGCAGCCATCGGCCAGTGGCAGAACCAATATCGATCCCTGGGACAAGGCTCTCGCGGCTTTGCCCAGCGGTACGGGGAAGCTTTCGCCGATCAAGCGGTGGGGAATATGATGGTGGAAGCGGTGTTTCCTCGCTTGCTGCAATGAAGATCCTCGCTATTTTCGGCTGGCGAGGGGCGGTTTGCTCCGGCGCGCCGAGTACGCGCTGAGCCGGGTTGTCGTCACCCGGACCGATGCCGGAGGTCGCCGCTTCAACTTCACGGAATTTCTGGGAAACGGGGCTGCTGCCGCTATTTCGAACTTGTACCGGCCAGCCGAGTACCGGTCCGTGTCCCTGACAATGCAGAGGGTCGGCCTGACCGTGCTGACCGACGCCCCCTTCAATCTGCTACAGGAGTTCTGGCCCGACATACGGCACAAGATCTTGCAGAAGTAACGAGCGAGACCTATCGGAGAACCTTCGTGGCGGCGCCGGGAATCATGCTGACGGTGGCGATGGTGGCGTGCGCCCTGCCGGCGCGGCAGGCGATGCAGCTGGACCCGGCGGCGACGGCGCGGGTGGAGTACGCAGGCCGGCTATAAGTTGCAGAAGACGCTGGGAACCTCGTCCAGCAAGCGGCCAGGAGTGACAATCCGCAGCCCGGTACGCCTGGATACTTCCTCGTTGAAGTGGTCCGTGTTGTCTGTTACTAGCCAGTCCGGCCGCGCCTTGATGGCTGCTGCCAGGATAGGGGCGTCGTGTTCATGCCTGATCAGTCTTCGTGCTTGCTCGACATCGTGCCTGGACACGCGCGGCAAGCGCTCGACGATTTGCGGATCCAGCACGCACTCGAGGTTTCTCAGAAGTTCATCGCTCTCAGCCGGGAAATCGCGACACAATGCGCGCTTCGTCTCTTCGTAGACCGCTTCGGCAAGGATCAGAGTAATAAGCGAGCGCCGCAGAATCAACACACCTTGCGAAGCACTGGAGTGAACAGCCAACCCTTCGATGAGGACACAACTGTCGAGAAAGACTCGCGGACGGCTCACTTGCGGCGCTTTGTTGTCCGGCGGGACGGGGAAGCGTAGCGCTCGCGGAAGATTTCGGCGCGTGCCGCCAAGGCGTGATCCTTCAGTTGTTGAACCGAAATGCCAGCGTCCTTCATCCCCTTTTGCAGCCGGAGCGAGAGGGATTCCAGTTCCTCGTCATGGGGCGCCAGCAACAGCAACTGGCCCATTCGCACGGCGGCGACTTTCCCTCCCTGGGCGAGTGCGAGTTCTCTCAGAAGCCCGTCAGGGAGAGTGATTTCTCCACGTTGACCGATATTTAGCAGCATGGTCCTCACCTGTTTGTAGTCCAACGCTTCTACGGGTCGTGCACCGCTCGCCATACAAGAGCCAAGGTAGTGAAAAGCTCCCCGCATGTCAAGCAGCCTCTCGAAGTTCCTCTCGAAGTCGTGTCTCAAAGCCAAATCGGCCGGAAGGCAACGAAAGGTTAGCTACCCTCTACCAGCGTAGCATTAGAAACGGGCCGTCGCGATCCGACGTGTTGAAAACAAAGATGATAAAGGCCAACTTGGTTGTGAACGGCGCGTAGGATGGTCCTAACCGTGCAGCTTCTTGAAGGCGGCGAGGCAGCGTTCTACGGTTTCCAGCGGCGGGTAGGCGCTTCCTTCCTGCTCGATCAGGTAGTATTCAATGCCACCGGTCTTTTCGGCGGCCTGGAAGATCTGTTTCCAGGGAGCCGCACCTTCGCCGAGGAGGACTTTGAAGCCCTTGGCCGGGTCAGGCGACCAATCCTTGACATGCATGGACCCAATGCGGCCGGGGTTCTTGTTGATCCAGGCAACCGGGTCGAAGCCCATCTCCACACAGGGGCCGACGTCGAGTTGGAGCACAACATCTTTGGTGGTGTTGGCGGCCAGCACCTCGAGGGGACGCCGGCCGTCGATGGCCTTAAGTTCGGTTTCGTGGTTGTGGAAGCCGGCGCGAAGCCCCAGCGGCTTCAGCTTTTCGGCAGCCTGGTTGAGGCGGTCGGCGACCGCTTTCCAGCCGTCGAGGTTCTCCACCTTATTCGCGCTGGCCATGACGATGATCTTGCTGCCGATGGTCTGGTTGAGTTCGATGGCGCGGGAAAGGTTCTCCGGGGCGAAAGAGCGGGCGCTGTTGTGGGTGGAGAAGCAGCGGATGCCGAGATCGTCGAGGAGCTTTCGAACCTCCTTGGCGTAGGCGGCGGTCCAGTCGAAGTATGGCGAATAGAACTCGACGCCTTCGTAGCCCATCTTGGCAACGGCGCGGACGGTGCCCATGAGGTCCTGTTTGAGCTCGTTGCGGACGGAGTAGAGCTCCAGGCCGAGAGGAATGCGCTTGCCCGGCGGGACGGCGTGCACAAGGGGGGCCGCACCGGCCAGAGCGAGAAACGAACGGCGGGAGATGGAGTGGCGTGAGGTGCTCATGCCTAAAAGATAGCACGGCAAAACGGCTGATGGGCAGGGCGGCTAGAGCCGGGCGCTCTGGAGACAGAGCGTGTATCTCAGGAGGGGCACAAGGGTTATCTCAATTTCTAATTTCTCAATTCCTCAATTCCTGCTATAATCGCCCCGAATCGGCAAGGAGGGATCATGCGGCAAACCATGCTGCGTCTGGGAGCGTTGTTGCTGTGCGCGATGGCGCTGACAGCGGCTTACTATCGGACCAAGTCCAGCACCACTATGACCCGGGCGGCGAACCACTTTCTGGCGTCGCTCTCGGCGGAGCAGAAGGCCAAGGCGACATTCGAATGGTCGAGCGATGAGCGGTTGAACTGGCACTTCATCCCCCGCGAGCGCAAAGGCCTGCCACTGAAGGAAATGGACAGCGCGCAGCGCGCCCTGGCCCAGGCGCTTCTGGCTGCCGGGTTGAGCCAGCGCGGCTTCATGAAGGCCTCCACCATCACCAGCCTGGAGAACATCCTCAAAGAGATGGAGAAGGACAACGCCGGTCGGCGCGATCCCGAGAAGTACTTCTTCAGCATCTTCGGCGAGCCGTCGGAATCCTCCACCTGGGGCTGGCGCGTGGAAGGCCATCATCTGGCGCTGAACTTCTCGGTGGTCAAGGGCCAGACGATCGGCACCACGCCCGCGTTTTTCGGCGCCAACCCGGCGGAGGTGAAGCAGGGGCCGCGCAAAGGTCTGCGCGTCCTCGCTCGCGAGGAAGATCTCGCCCGCGAGCTACTGCTCTCGCTTGACGCCAAGCAGAGGGGCATGGCGGTGATCGATCCGGTCGCGCCCAAGGACATCCTCAGCTTCAACAAGCGCAAAGCCGAGATCCTGGAGAACAAGGGCATCCCGGCCTCCAAGCTCACCAAGAAGCAGGCCGACATGCTGATGGCCGTGCTCGAGGAGTACGCCGGCGCCATGCCCGAGGACTTGGCCAACGCCCGCATGGAGGGCGTGAAAAAGGCGGGCCTGGAAAAGGTCGTCTTCGCGTGGGCGGGCGGTCCGGACCGCGGCCAGGGTCACTACTATCGCATCCAGGGACCGACGTTCCTGGTCGAATACGATAATACCCAGAATGACGCCAACCACATCCATTCGGTGTGGCGCGACTTTGACGGGGATTTCGGAATGGACCTGCTGGCCATGCACTACCAGGAGGCGCACCAGCGCGCGGCGGACTAGTGGACATTCGGGAACAGCCGGTGATGCGCTATGATCAGGGAAGGAGGAACCCCTGTTTAGCCGCATCGTGTGCGATCCCGCAATTCTGAGCGGTAAACCCTGCATCCGGGGTACGCGAATGAGTGTGGAGTTTATCCTGGAACTGCTTGCAAGTGGAGCATCGAGAGATAATATTGTTAGGGTCTATCCGGCTTTGTCCTCGGAGGACGTTGAGGAGGCAATCCGGTATGCCGCGCGCTTTCTCAAAAATGAGATCCAACTGACCGGCGAGATTCATCATTGAACCTTCGTGACTTCGGGCTTCTCTCTGACGAGAACGTTCATCCCGAGGTGGTGGCGTTTCTGCGCCGCCAAGGCTGGGATGTTCTGGACGTAAAGGAAAAAGGGTGGAACGGCGCCGATGACGTGGCGCTCATCAGGACAGCGTTTGAAGCGAACCGCGTAGTGCTCACCCACGACAGCGACTTCGGGGTTTTTGGCCATCGCCGCTGGGGAGCCTGCTGTCGGTATCATCTACCTGCGCCCAGGCCACATCAGCCCGGCGTTTACCATCGAATCGATCGAAGCGATTCTCCGACAGCAACTCGACTTGGCTCCTCCATTCTTGATTGTGGTGGAGCGCAAGGGCAGCGTGATTAAGATCCGGGTCCGTAGCCTCTAAACAATGGTGATCTGCGAGACTTAGCCTTCGACAAGGGTTTCAGAGGCACACCCGCGCGACTTCGGCGTCGATCGAGCGGCCCAACTGCGCCAGCGTCTCCGCAGTCAAGCGCTTTTGAATATCCTCGAACAGCTCCCGTTCTTCGCGGCGGATGTGCCCACTGAGGGCAGCCGCGAATGCGAGCAGCGCCGCCGGCTGAGCGGTCTTGGCTCCCTCCACCAACGCTTCCAGTTTCCGGTGCTCGGCTACCAGTTCGTCGACGAGCGGCGTTGGTCCCAGCCCTGAGAGGATCGCCGGGAACAGGATCCGCTCCTCCACCTCGAAGTGGTTCCGTAGCTCCAGCTCATACATGTTCTCGACCCGGCGCCCGAGATCCACAGCCGTTTCCGGCGACAGCGTGCGTTCAATTATCACGCACAGCGCCAGTGCGTGCTGATGCTGATGCGAGAGCGGCATCAGACTCGGATGGCGTAGCATGCACCCATTGTGACAGAAGATGAAAAAGGAACCAGAGAACCAACCGGACGCCCGCGCGGACCCTCTCTTTTGGACCCACCCCGTATAATGGAGGTAGAAAGGGGTGGTTTTTTCATGGAGAAGGAATTTCATGCTGTGGCGGAGCTGTTTCCGCTGATGCGCGGGACAGCGTTCGAAGAATTGGTCGCCGACATCAAGAATAACGGGTTGCGCGAGGCGATCCTGTGCGATGCCGAGGGGCGCATCCTGGACGGGCGGAACCGGTATCGCGCCTGTCTTGAGGCGGGGGTCGAGCCGCGCTTTGTGA
>JACQDI010000461.1 GCA_016201195.1 Acidobacteriota bacterium
AGCCTTCCAGGAAAAGTACGGCTTGCAGCTCTTCGAAGGCTATGGGGCGACGGAGATGGCGCCGGTCGTTTCGGTCAACACCCCGGATGTGAAACATGGAAGGGAGCACCAGACCGGGTCCAAGCCCGGCACGGTCGGCCACCCCATCCCCGGCGTCGCCGCCAAGGTCGTCGACACGGACACTCATCAGCCATTGCCCGCGAACACCCCGGGCTTGTTGCTGGTGAAGGGTCCCAACCGCATGATCGGATCCCTGGGCCAGCCGGAGAAGACCGCCGCGGTGGTTCGCGACGGCTGGTACATCACCGGCGACATCGCCGCCATTGAGGACGACGGCTTCATCCGCATCACCGACCGCCTGGCCCGCTTCAGCAAGATCGGCGGTGAGATGGTGCCGCACCTGAAAGTCGAGGAGGCGGTGAGCCAGGCGCTCGGAGGCGCCGCCTGCGTGGTCATCGCCGTCCCCGATGAACAGAAAGGCGAGCGGCTGGTGGTCTTCCATACCCGACCCGACATTTCCCCCGCCGAGTTATGGGACCAACTCAGCCAAACGGATCTCCCCAAGCTGTGGATCCCCAAGAAGGACAACTTCTACTACGTCGAGTCCATCCCCACACTGGGTACGGGGAAAGTGGATCTGCGGGCGGTGAAGACCATGGCCGCCGAGAAGGGCTAGAACTCACGACTAAGACACCAAGAAAACGTCAACAAAAAAACGGGCCCGCCGGATTTCCCGGCAGGCCCAGAGGGAAGAAGCCACAGGAAGAAGAAACTGTTACCGCCGCGAGCGGGGACCTCCGCCATCCCCGGAGCGGCTGCCCCCACGATCGCCGCGGCTCTCGCTGCGCGGGGCAGGAGCTGCATGGCCACCGCCGCCGTCATGCCGGGGAGCCGCTCGCTCGACCGTCACCGGCCGGTGGATCTCGAGTTGCCGCTCACTACGACCCATGTTGCCAGGGCCGCTGTCGCCGAGATTGTTCCGGCGCTGCTGCAATTCCGAGTTAGACTGGCGGCCGAACCAGGGGCTGGGGCCGACCTCGCGGCTCCGGGGCGATTCCGGCCGTGCCTCGTTCCGCCGAGCCGGCGCCGGTGCGGGAGCAGCCGCCGGAGCATTGCGCCGTTCGTCGCCCAAACGCCGCCAGTCATTGCCGCGATCCACGTTCCGGTCGCTGCTCGGAGCAGGAGCGGCTGCCGGGGCGTTACGCCGTTCGTCACGAAGGCGTCGGTCATTGCCAAGTGCGGGGCCAGGTGCGGGGGACGCCGCGGGAGCAGTCGGGTTGGCCGAGGGCGCAACCGCAGCAGCGGGAGCGTTTCGCCGCTGATCGCCGAGCCGCCGCCATCCCGAGTTGCCCTCCGAGCGAACACTGGGCTGTGCCGGCTGGGGTGCGGGCGCCGCTTGAGCCGCCGGATTGGGAGCAGCGCCGGTAGGGGCATTCCGACGATCCTCGCCGACCACCCGCCAGCCACGTCCAGTGTCCCTGCCGGTATTGGCTTGGGGGTTCACTTGGGCGCCCGGAGCCGCGCTCGATTCGCCCAGGGCGCGGATCGACCCCCGGCCATCCGGACTCACAACTGGTGTGTTCGCCGCCGGGTTTGCCCCGCGCCGGTCCTCAAAACCGCCGCCGGCGCGGACCGAGCGGGTGAGCTGTTGCTGCTGCTCCTGGAAAGGAACCCGCTCCACCTGCCGCGGCTGCTGGCGCGTGAAGAAGCGGTCGCGTCCTGTATTCTGGGGAATGGATCCGGCTCGCGCCTCCCGATCCGTCATCCGCAGGCTCTGCCTGTCGGGCACCGCCGGGATCATCCCCCGAATCTGGCCCGCCTTCCGTATGTCCCCCGCGTTCACCCGCTGGGCGTTCACCACCGAGCCACGCCCAAAGTCCTGCACGTTCACCGACCGGATGGCGCCGTTCACGCCCGCGTTGCGGTAGACGTTGGTGATGTTGGTGACGTTGGTGATGTTCACGTTATTTACTGTCACGTTGCCGCCCCGCCCGTAGTAGCCGCGGCCGTACCACGGGTAGAACCGCTCGCCCGGGGCCAGCGGCACCCAGCCCAGGCTGCCGAACCCGAAGCCCACGCCGACTCCCACGTGGTGGCCAAACCCGAAGAATCCGACCAGCGCCGGCGCCCAGGGGTTGTAGACAACAGGCCCGGGGCACCAGCCCCAGCCGTAACCACCGCGGAAGAACCACCGGCCGTAGTGATAGGGAGCCCAGCCCCACGGCTCATAGCCAACCCAGGTCCACCCGTACCAGTCGATCCAGGCCCAGCGGCCGTAGCTGTAGGGCGACCAGCCCGCGGCTACCCGCGGATACCAGACCGGGCCGTAGCTCGGCACCGTGGTCCAGTAGCCGTAGTCGTCCAGGTCCTCGGCCCCGTACACGCTGGTGTGGACATAACGGTAGCTGCCGCTGCGCTTCAACTGGTCGTCGCGGCGCTCATTCCAGCGGTCCCAGTCATCCTTCGCGGCCGCGTGCAGCTCCTGCACCTGAACCTCGTTGTCGGTCGGCCCCAGCCGGGCGATCAGGGTGCGGCCCTCCTGAAGCACCTCGGTCCCCTGGCGAGAGGAAATCTCCGCCTTGCCGTCGCGCACCGTGATTTCGGTTTCGCCGTTCTCCATCACGTGGATCCGGTAGACGCCGTGCTTGAGCGGCCGCACAGCCAGGGCCGGGGTGTTCAGTTCCACGTCGGCCGTCGAATCCCGCAAAATGCTATAGGTGATAACGCCGCGGGATACCTGCAACTGATATCGCCGGCCCTCGATGTCGGCCAGCCGGACCTCGGTGTTCTCTCCGAGGCGCAGGAAGTTGGCCCAGTCAAACTGCACCTCCGCCCGCGAGGCACGTGCAGCGTAAATCTTGTCCCCGGTTACCATCGGCGCGTTCACGGCGGCGGCAATCCAGTCGCCGGAGTCGCCGCGCTGCATGGTGATGTCCCCGTTGGTCAGGCTGATCCGCGCCACGCCCCGGCCGGGGTCCTCGGCCCAGACTGTCGGCGCGAAAAGCAGCAGGAAAATTGCCGTTGTCCACTTGGTGTTCATAACGGCCTCCAACACAGTCAACCCCGTTTAGAGCAATTAAGTTTCCATGCTGCTAAGTAATTGACGTGAAAAGAGTTACATGTTCTGGCGAGCTGGAAAAAGTGGCCGAAAACCACCACACCGGTGCTTTTGAATCGCGATAGCGCAGGCCGGGGGCTGCCCTACGCCTCCATCCCCATTTGCGTCAGGCGATACCGCAAGGCGTTGCGGGTCAGGCCGAGGAGTCGCGCCGCCTGGCTCTTGTTGCCGCCCGCGCGCCGAAGCGCCTCCCGGATCAGTTCCCGCTCGTACTGGTCGAGCGTGATGCCCTCGGGCAGGAAAGGGGCGGATTCAGACCGCGGCGCAGTGTCCAGTTGGATGTCAGAAGCGTCCAGGGCGGGCCCCGGCGAAAGCACCATGGCCCGCTGGATGATGTTCTCCAGCTCCCGCACGTTGCCCGGCCAGTGGCAGGAAACCAGGCGATCCAGAGCGGATGGGGTGACGCTCTTCACGCGGCCTCCGGTTTCTTCGGCGTATTTCGCCAGGAAGTGGTCGACCAGAAACGGGATGTCTTCCTTGCGCTCGCGCAGCGGGGGAATGTTGATGGGAACCACGTTCAGACGGTAGTAAAGGTCCTCGCTGAAGGCGCCCTGCTCGAGGGCGGCGCGCAGGTCCTGGTTGGTAGCGGCGATCACCCGGACGTCGACCCTAAGGGTCTTATTACTGCCGAGGCGCTCGAATTCGCGCTCTTGCAGCACGCGCAGCAGCTTGACCTGCACGGGCGGGGGCACGTCGCCGATCTCGTCCAGAAACACGGTGCCGCCGTCGGCTTGCTCGAACTTTCCCATGCGAGGCCCAGCAGCCCCAGTGAAGGCGCCCTTCTCGTAGCCGAACAGCTCGCTCTCCATCAGGTTCTCCGGGAGGGCCGAACAGTTGATCTTGACGAAGGGGCGCTCCCGGCGGGGCGAGTGGTGGTGGATGGCCCGGGCGATCAGGTCCTTGCCGATGCCGCTCTCGCCGGCCAGCAGCACGGTGGCCCGCGTGGGGGCGACGCGCGACACCGCGGCGAATACGTCCTGCATGCCCGCGCTGCGGCCGATGATGTTGTCGAACTGATACTTGCGACCCAGCTCGTCTTTCAGCCGCCGGTTTTCGCTGCGCAGGGCGTGCAGTTCGAGGACCTTGTCGATGGTGAGCATCAGGTCGTCGAGCGAAAACGGCTTTAGCACGTAGTCGCTGGCCCCCGCCTTCATAGCCTGCACGGCGGTCTCCACGGTCCCGAAGGCGGTCATCATGACTACGGGCAGGGAAGGGTCCATGCCCCGAATGCGGGCCAACAACGCCAGGCCGTCCATGCCCGGCAGCTTGAGATCGGTGAGCACCAGGTCCAGCCCCCCGCGCTCGAGGATCGGCAGTGCCTGCTCGGCGGTGGCCGCCTTCTCCACTGCGAACCCGGCGCCGGCAAGCTGCAGCTCGAGCACCCGCAGCATGTTCGGCTCGTCTTCGACTACCAGGAGGCGTTTGGGCATCGGGGTCCTTATCTCGTCGTCCCCTCCACCGGCAGTGTGACCGTGAAGCATGTCCCGCGGCCCACCTCGCTCGCCACCGCGATCTTGCCGCGGTGGTCGTCGACGATCTTGGAAACGATGGCCAGGCCCAGGCCGACCCCGTCCGGCTTGGTGGTGAAGAAGGGGTTGAAGATGCTTTCCATGTTCTCCGACGCGATGCCGCCGCCGGAGTCGGAGACCTCGGCATCCACAAATCCCGGGCGGAGACGCGTGCGGATGCGCAACTGGCCGCCACCAGGCATGGCTTGCACGCCGTTCAGGGCAAGGTTGAAGAATACCCGCTCCATCAGTTCGGGGTCGAAGTTGAACTTGCCGAGAAGGGGGTCGAACTCGGTTTCCAGCCGGTAGCTGTCCTGACCCGGCGGCAGGCCGCGGCGCACCTGGTCGAGCGCGCCCGAAATGACGCCGTGCAGGTCGGCGGAGGCGCGGCGGAGCGGGGAAGGGCGGGCGAATTCCAGAAACCGCGTGACCAGGGCGTTCATGCGGTCGACCTCGCCGGCCATCAGCGCAGCCATCTCACGCGCGACGGGGTTCTCGGCGGACACGTTCTTGGCGACCAGCTCCGCCGAGCCGCGGATCACCCCCAGGGGGTTGCGCAGCTCGTGGGCCAAGCCGGCCGAGAGGGCCGAGTTCCCGATTGGCCTGGGCCAGGTCATCGGCGAGCTTCCGGTACCGCTCAGCTTGCCGGCGGCTCTCGGTAACGAAGTGGTTGAGCAGGATCCCGGTGATAAAGAAAAACAGAATGCGGATGCCAAGGTCCCGGGCTCCCTCGGGGGAAAGCTCTCGGGTTTCCCAGACGAATATCAGAAACGAGATATAGGTTGCCGAGCTGGCCAGCGCCGTCAGCATTGTCGCAGCCAAGCCCAGGGAAGACGCCGCCGATACCACCGGAAGCAGAAAGACCAGGTAGTAGCTGCTCTCGATCCCGCCGGTGACGCCGACCAGGACCCACGCCAGGGCCAGCTTGAGCAGAACGGCGACAATGGCCCCCCAACGGCCCGAGAAAAAGCTGAAGCGGATCTCGGCGATCTGGACGACGGCGATGGCTCCGAGGGCCACAAACTCGTACGGGCTGTGGCGGGGGAGGGTTGAGGCCAGGGAAGCCAGGGCGACGACGACCAACAGCCAAAGCAGGTCGATGCGGCCGAAACGGAGCCAGCCCGCCACTCTATTTAACATAATATATCTTATCCGACTCTTAGAACATGCCGAAGGCGGCTCGATACTTCCTCGGGGCCCGTCACCCGCAAGACCCTCATCCCGGCTAAGCGCCCGGACTTCTCTCCGGGGCCGGAATCCTCCACCACCAGGCACTCCTGTGGATGAAGAGGGTTGGCAGCGCCGGCGTTGACTAGTTCCAGGGCGTGCAGGTAGGGGTCGGGCGCCGGCTTGAGGTTCTTCACGTTCTCGCTGCCGCAGACCAGGGCGGCCAGCGACTCCCGAAGACCATCCCGGACGAGCAGCGGCTCGACCTCCGAGCGGGCGCTCGAAGAGACGACGCCCAGCCGGTAGGTTGCGGCCTGGCTTCGAATGAAAGCGGCGAGGTCGTCCGGGGTTCGGCAGGCCTCGAGTACCCGGGTGGCGTAGAGGGCCTTCTTCCTGGCGTAGCACTCCTGGAAGAATTCCCGGGAATGCGCCCTGCCGTAGCGCCGGCACAAGACCTCGATCATTTCCTGGTTGCTGATGCCGACAAAGTGGTCGAAATAAAACTGCTCGGTCAGCGGCATACCGTAGCCGGCTAAAACTTCGGCCCAGCACTCGTAGTGGACCGGCTCACTCGCCACCAGGACGCCGTCAAAGTCGAAGAAAATTGCCCGGATGGGCCCACGATCGACGTTCCACGATCCGCGATCCATCGGCCTCACCGAAAGCGCACCGAGTGTTGCATCTGCACGAAGGTCGGCCGAACGCTGTTGTAGTCGTTCTCGGGGGCGATCAGGATCAGGTAGAACAGCCCTTCCGGCCGGGTCACGGTGAGCAGCGAGTCGAGTTCCCGCTGGTTGCCCAAGGGCGACGTACCCACCAGCAGGATGCTCTCGCCGTTGCTGCCGTCCACGGTCACGCTGTGCCGCTGCCCGCGCACGGGACGCAGGTCCGGATTCTTGGACCGCAGGTCCTGGACCAGCTCATCGGTGGCCGCGGTGAGGTTGTGGGTGTCCGGCGAGAAAAATCCGGCGATGGCGCCCATGCCGATCTGGACCGCCCCTCGGGAATGCTGCACCAGGCCCTGCTTGGGGGCGATGGTCACGCTAGGATCATTCTGCTTGCCGTAAGGCTGCCAGTTGGCGGGATAGGACAGCCGGAAGCCGGCGCCGCGAAACTCCCGAAACTCCGACGAGGGGAACTCGGGGTGCGGGTGGTTTTGGGAGGACTGGTCCTGATAGTCCCGCCGCGCCTCGTGCACCGGAATGCGGGCCGCAGCGCTCTTGTAGCGCCCGAAGTCGGGGATGCCCTGTGTGTACTGCCGCGGCGGCAGGCTCTTCACTTCCTCGGACACGTACTTCACGCGGTTTCCGGGGTTGGGGTGGTCGGAGAGGAACTGGATCCCGGGCTGTCCGCCGCCCTGAGTCTCGAGCTTTTCAAAGAAGCGCGCCATTTCTACCGGGTCATAGCCGGCGGCGGCCATGGTGCGAGCGCCAAGGATGTCGGCGTCGTGCTCCGCATCGCGGGAGTACTTCAGCATCACCGAATTGACTCCCAAGCCGATGCCGATCTGGGCGAGTTGGCCGACGAGCGAGCCGCCGGTCATCGCGCCGGCGAGCGCCAGGGGAATCTGCCAAGCGTAGGCCTTGGATACCTGGTTGGTCGAGTGGCGCAGCGCCACGTGCGAAATCTCATGGGCCAGCACGCCGGCGAGCTGGGCTTCGTTCCCGGCGGCGGCGATGGTGGTCGCATGGATGTAAATCGGCCCCCCCGGCAGGGCGAAGGCGTTAATTCCCTTCTCCGCGACGATCTTGAACGTGTACGGATACTCCGGCGCCGCCGAGACCTTAGCCAGCTTCGCACCCAACTGCGAGACGTAGTTCTCAAGGTCCGGCTGGTTGTGCACGACTTGCACTTGCTTTTCGACCTGCTGCGCCGACTCGCGCCCGAGCTGGATGTCCTGGTCCTTGGAAAACAGGTTGAATCCCGGCCTGATCTCGCGCGCCGCCTGGAGGCTCAATCCGGCCGCCACAAGCAGCGCGCTGATGTGGAAAAAGCGTCGTCTGTGGCTCATAAGCATCAGGTTACCACTAGTGTTTGGTCCCTCGCACAATGCGACGCATTGGCTGCCGGGGCCGTTCCGGAGCGCGTGTTATAATTTCGACATTGAGGAACACATTGAGGAATCCGGCATGATCAAACCTACGGACAAGATCTGGCACAACGGCAAGTTCATCAACTGGGCGGACGCCACGGTTCACGTGCTGGCCCACACGCTGCATTACGGGTCGAGCGTCTTCGAGGGGATTCGCTGCTACTCGACGCCCGGCGGACCGGCCATCTTTCGCGCCGCCGACCACCTGCGCCGCCTCACCGATTCCGCCCGCATCTATCGCATGGAGGACATCGGCTACAGCCGCGAGCAGCTTCTGGAGGCGATGGCCGAGCTGGTGCGTATTAACCGGATGGACTCCTGCTACATTCGCCCGATCGCGTTCCGGGGCTACGGTGAGATGGGGGTGCTGCCGTTCCACAATCCCATCGAAGTCTACTTGGCCTGCTGGGAGTGGGGAAAGTATCTGGGGCCGGAGGCCCTGGCCGAAGGCGTGGATGTTTGCGTTTCTTCCTGGACGCGCCTGGCCCCCAATACCCTGCCCGCCATGGCCAAGGCCTCGGCCAACTACATGAACTCGCAGTTGATCAAGATGGAGGCGGTGACCAACGGGTACTCGGAAGGGATTGCCCTCGACGTGGCGGGTTACGTAAGCGAAGGGAGCGGCGAGAACATCTTCCTGGCCCGCGACGGGCGCCTGCTGACGCCGCCGCTGGGCACCTCTGCCCTGCCCGGCATCACCCGCGACACCGTGCTGCGCCTGGCGCGAGAACTGGGGATCGAGGTGGTCGAGCAGGCCATCCCGCGAGAGATGCTCTACATCGCCGACGAAGTGTTTTTCACCGGCACGGCCGCCGAGATCACGCCCATCCGCTCCATTGACCGCATCCAGGTCGGCGCCGGCCGCCGTGGTCCCATCGCCGAGAAGCTGCAGAAGAAGTTTTTCGCGATGATCCGGGGCGAAGCCGAAGACCGCTACAACTGGCTGACTCCGGTGAATGCGGTGCGCCCGGTGGCGGTGTAGCTCGGGCGGGCCGGGCTAAAGCCCGGCTGCGGCCTAAAGGCCGCCCCACAAGTGCCGACTTCTGCTGTCAACGGGGTCCTCTCTGTACTGCCTACTGGTTGGAGTGGTTCCGAGTGATCTCCCGGACGCCGCATCGCCCGCAGGCCACTTCCGCGCCCCGTCGCTCCCCCCTGAACGGGGTTCGACGCTCCGGGGCGGTGGTCGTGAGCCGGGCCGCGATCCGTTGCGCGGGCGCGAGCTCCCCGCCCCGAATGCGCGCCCCCCGCCGTTGCCCGGGATCTTGCTCCGGTGCAACGGCCGGAGCGGGCAGCGCCCGGTGACCTCTCGGAACCGCCCGTACTTATAAACCCCGCCGCTCGCCATGTCAAATGAAAATCTTCATCCCCGCGGGCTTTATCCACAACTTTGTTATCTTGTGGGGAGCGGGTTTGCAGCGTGTGCGTTGTTCAAAAATTGTGAATAAACCAAGGACTAGCTGATATGGTTTTAGGAAGATCGCCGGAAACGGGGCGAGCGGTCGAGATCGAGATACAAGACGGACGCATCGCCGCCGTGCGAGAGACCTCGCGCGAACCCGGTGACCTCTGGATCGCGCCCGGTCTCATCGATCTGCAGGTCAACGGCTTCGCCGGGGTCGACTATTGTTCCCCCCAGACCACGCTCGATGCCATTGCCCGCTCCATCAGCAGCTTGCGAGCCACCGGCGTCACGCGGTTCTTCCCCACCGTGATTACCGGCTCGGCCGAAGGGATGCGCGGCGCGCTACGCAACTTGGCCCGAGCGCGGCGGGAGATAGAGGAAGGCGTGTCCATCGTCGGCCTCCACGTGGAGGGGCCGTTCATCTCCCCCGACGACGGCCCGCGCGGCGCGCATCCCCGCCAGCACGTGCGCCCGCCCGACCGCCACGAGTTTCTGCGGATGCAGGAAGCGGCCGAAGGCGCGATCCGCCTGTTCACCCTGGCCCCGGAGATGCCCGGAGTGCTGGCGCTGATCGAGTTCCTCGCCAGCCAGGGCGTAGTAGTATGCCTGGGCCACACCGGCGCCACCTCCGACCAGATCCGCGACGCCATCCGCGCCGGGGCCACGCTGTCCACGCACCTGGGCAACGGCTGTCATGGGATGCTGCCGCGCCATCCCAACTACATCTGGGACCAGATGGCCGCCGACGAGCTGTACGCCAGCCTGATCGTCGACGGCATCCACCTGCCCGCGGCGTTTGTGAAGGTGGCCGTGCGGGCCAAGGGACTCGATCGGGCGATCCTGGTCACCGACGCGACCTCCCCAGCCGACTGCGCGCCGGGCCGCTACCGCCTGGGTGATGTAGACGTGGAGCTGACTCCGGAGAACCGCGTCCAGGTGGTGGGCACGCGCACCCTGGCCGGCTCCGCCCTGCGGATGGATCGCGGCGTGGAGAACCTGATGCGGTTTGCTGGACTCAGCCTCGCGCAGGCGCTGCGAATGGCCACCGTCAATCCCGCCCGCGCCGCGCGCCTGGAGGGCCGCACCGGGTTTCTTCAGGCAGGCGATATCGCTGACCTGGTCCTGTTCCGACCCGGCTTCGTCGTGGAGCAGACGCTGGTCGGCCGGCTCTCCTAGCCCGTGGCGAAACTCGCGAGAACGGCCCGAATGTCACGAAGCTCCAGGGTGGCTCTTTCCTTTCAGCGACTTGCACGAGTGCAAATTTGCACCACGGTTGGTACGGCCGTTCCAGGGCACTTTCGCCACGGACTTAGGCGTTGCCCGGCTCACCCGAAGCGCCGGGTTCATCTATACTCGACGAACTGGCAGCATGCGGAAAAGTCAAGGCGTGCATAGACACTCCGGCCCTCTTCGGAGGCCTGCAATGTAGCGGTCGCTGCCCCCAGAAGGCGTCCCTGATCTGCTGCCGCCCAAGTCATGGCCAATCCGATTCCCCGGCGCTGGAATGCCTTTCGGGTCGATACCGCGTGGATACCTGCCACACCGCCGCCCAGAAAAAGCTCGCTGGTGGCCACAGCGCAACTATCCACGTAACCAACGAAAAGCTGCATGGGACAATCCTCGTTGAGCAGCAATGGCGCGGCGTTTTGGAAGAAGGTCAACAAAGCCGCATCAGGCCGGTCCCGGTTAACAACGTTCACGAAGTCAGCTAACTCCTCGGGCGTGCGCACACGCCGCACCTCCAG
>JACQDI010000462.1 GCA_016201195.1 Acidobacteriota bacterium
GTACGGGAAAGACTCGATGTATTTCGTGACCAGCATCACCGGAGACATGGCCCTGATTTATCCGTTGAGCGAATGGGAACGGATCGAGGAGATTTTATCCCAGGCTCCGCAGTTTGACAAGCTGAAAAAAAAGTTTCTGTTCCAGGCGAACCAGTACGGGGCGGAGGCGGCGCCGGACGACCAGGGGCGGCTGCTGATTCCTAGCAAACTGCGGGATCAGGCGGGCATGAAGGGCGACGTGAAGCTGAACTGGGAGACCAATCACATCGAGGTGCTGAGCCAGTCCCGCTACGAAGAGGAAGCGGAGCAGAACAAGCTCACGCCGGAGGACTTCGAGAACCTGTCGAAGCTGGGGATTTAGGGATGCATGGTGCATTTGCCGGTGATGCTCGGGGAGGTGATCGAATGGCTGCGGGTGAAGCCTTCGGGCCTCTATGTGGACTGCACCCTGGGAGCCGGCGGTTATGCGCGGGCCATTCTGGAACGGCTGACTACGGGGCGGCTGATCGGCATCGACCGAGATCCCCGGGCGATCGAGGCGGCGCGGGAGCGCCTGGCGCAATTCGGCGAACGGATCGAGTATGTGCGATCGAGTTACGGCGAGCTGAGGAAGATCCTGGGGGAAACGCGGACGGACGGCCTGGTAGCCGACCTGGGGCTTTCGCGGGACCAGCTCGAGCAGGCCGATCGCGGATTCAGTTTTTTGACGGACGGTCCGCTAGATATGCGGTTCGACCCAGCACAGGAGCTGACAGCGGAACGGATCGTCAATACTTACGGCGAGAAGCCGCTCTCCGACCTGATCTATCGGTACGGAGAAGAAAGGAGGTCGCGGAGAATAACCAGAGCCATCGTTCGGGCGCGGCCGCTCACGGGTACAAGGCAACTGGCGGAAGTCATAGAGCGCGCCGCGCCGCGAACGAGTCGCGAGCGGATTCATCCGGCGACCCGGACGTTTCAGGCGCTGCGGATCGCGGTGAACGATGAGCTGGAAGAACTGGAGCGGCTGCTGGAGGCGGCGCCGCCGCTGCTGGCTCCGGAGGGCCGGCTGGTGATGGTCAGTTTTCATTCTTTGGAGGATCGCCTGGTCAAGCACGCGCTGCGGCGTTGGGCCGGGCAGGGGGTACTGGCAATCCTAACCAAGCACGTTATAAGGCCGGGGGAGCAGGAAGTCCTGGCCAATCCCGCCAGCCGCAGCGCCAAGCTGCGAGCGGCGGAGAGGCGGTAGGCAGCTAGGAGGACCGGACTGATGAGCGCAGTGGTGAGTGGCGAGTGGGGACTGGTGAGCGACGAGGAGACTTTGGGGCAGGGGTTTTATTACGACGGGGTGGCGGCGGGACGGGAGGTGCGCGCGGGACTCTCCCGGCGTCCCGCCGCCACGAGGCCGTTGCCCATGGAGGACCTCTGTTTCTTTGTGAAGACGATCGACAACTCGAGGCTGGTGCGGGTGGTCGATCCGCATTCGCGCAGCGAGTGCCTGGGCCTGGTGGGCGTGATTTCGGCGATGTTTGTGCTGGCCCTGCTCTACATCGGGCCCGCCCTGGCCATGCTGCGCGCCGGATACCGCGTGCAGGATTTGAAGAAGGAGCACGAGGCGCTGGTCGAGTCGAGCCGCCAGTTGCAGGTGCAGGAGGCGCGGCTGCGGGACCCGCACAGGATTTACGGCATCGCGCGCCGTCTGAACCTGGACGCCCCGGCCCCCGAGCAGGTGGTCTGGCCGGAGGCCAACGGCAACATCCCCAACAGCCGCGACATGCTGGCCCGGAGTGCAGCGGCTAATAACAGGAGCAGCGCAAGGTAAACGATGGCCGCGCAGGCGAGGACTGGCGCGGGAACGCGCACCGGCCGCCCGGAGCAGGGGAACCTGTTTCCGCCGGCGGTGGAGCTGGGATCGAGCCCGGCGGCGGTTTCCGATCCGGCGATGGCCTACACGCGCCGCCAGGTGGTATGGCTCGCCATCGCCGTGCTGTGCTGGACGGTGGTGGTGGTGGCGCGCCTGGCCTACTTGCAGGTGGTCCGCCGGAGCTTTTTCGAAGAAAAGGCCCGGCTCCAGCAACAGCGGACGGTGGAGGTGCGCGCCAGCCGCGGGCTGATCCTGGACCGGCGCGGCCACGAGCTGGCCATCAGCGTGCCGGTGGATTCGATCTGCGCCATGCCGGCGGAGATCCCCGATCCGGAGGCGGTGGGCAGCATTCTGTCGCAGGTGCTGGGCTTGCCGCGCCGCGAGCTGGTGAAGAAACTCGCGGTGGGCCACGGGTTTTGCTGGATCGCGCGCCTGGTTGAACCGGAGCAAGCTGACCGCGTGCGCGCCCTCGGCCTGAAGGGCATCTACTTCCAGAAAGAAAGCAAGCGCTACTATCCCAAGGGCACGACCGCCGCCCACCTGATCGGCGCGGTGGGGCTGGACCAGGTAGGGCTGGCCGGGGTCGAACAGGCCCGCGAAGAGGAATTGCACGGGCGGCCGGGGAAGATGGTAGTTTCCGCCGACGCCCGCCAGCGGCAGTTCGCCGGCGCACTCAGCCAGCAGCCGGACCCCGGTGTCAACCTGATCCTGACCATCGACGAGCGCATCCAATATATTGCCGAGCGGGAGCTGCACGAAGCGATCGTGCGCACCCGGGCGGCGGCGGGCAGCATCGTGATCCTGGAACCGGCGACCGGCGCCGTGCTGGCGGTGGCGAATTATCCGACCTTCAATCCTAACCAGCCGGTGCGCTCGCCCACGGACATCGAGAAGCGGCGGAATTTCGCCATCACGTCGGCCTTTGAGCCCGGCTCGACCTTCAAGCTGGTGACAGTGGCGGCGGCGCTCGAGGAAAAGGTCACCCGGCCCGAGGAGGTGATCGATTGCCAGATGGGCTCGATCGTGGTGGCGGGCCACCGCATCCGCGATCACAAGCCGTTCGGAAGGCTGACGGTGGAGCAGATCATCGCCAACTCGAGCGACGTAGGAGCCATCAAGCTGGGGATGCGGCTTGGCGAGCGTCGTATGTATCAGTACATTCGGCGCTTTGGGTTCGGCCGGCCCACGGGCGTGGAACTGCCCGGCGAGGCGATGGGATTGACCAGGCCGGCGGAGCAGTGGTCGAAGATCTCCATCGGCGCCATCTCCATGGGCCAGGAGATCGGGGTCACGGCGATGCAGATGGCGCAGGCTGTGGGAGTGATCGCCAACGGAGGAATGCTGGTGCCGCCGCGCGTGTTGGAGGCGACCTTCGAGACCGGGGGCAAGCCGGTTGTCATGTCGCGGTCGCCGGGCCGCCAGGTGCTCTCGCCGGAGACGGCCATCCACATGAAGCGCATGATGGAGATGGTGATGTTGAACGGGACCGGCAAACTGGCCCGCCTGGAGGGCTACACGGCGGGGGGCAAGACGGGCACGGCGCAGAAGATCGACCCGCGCACCGGGGCGTATTCCAAGACGGATTACGTGGCGTCCTTTGTCGGCTTTGCCCCGTTGAATAACCCCGCCCTTGTGGTGGCGATCGTCCTGGATGCGCCGCGCGGGCTGCACAGCGGCGGCGGGGTGTGTGCACCGATGTTCCCGCGGGTGGCGGCGGAGGTGTTGCGCTACTTGCAGGTGCCGCAGGAGCTGCCCGTCGATCCTTCCCTGCGCCGCAAACGGACGCGGCCGGATCCGCAGTTACTGGCCGAGGTGAGCGACTTCACGCCGGACAACGGCCTGGAAGGGGAGAGGAGAGAGGAGAGAGGAGAGAGGAGAGACGCGGGGACGGGGAGACGCGGGGAGGCGGAAAGGGGAGGGGGCGAACCGGTGCTGCTGGCGTTCGCGCATGCGGCCATGCCGGATTTTTACGGCAAGCCTGTGCGTCAGGTCGTGGAGCAAGCTACTGCCATCGGGCTGGCCCTCAACCTGAAAGGCAGTGGGATCGCGCGCCGGCAATTCCCGGCCCCGGGCAGCCCCTTGCCCTCGGGCGCGCGGGTGACCATAGAGTTTGAGCGGTAACTCCCACCATGACCCTGGACCAGATGTTCGGCGGCGTCCCGACGCCGGCGGCCGTGCCCGCGGTGCCGGTCAGTGGCCTGCAATACGATTCCCGAAAACTTGGTCCCGGCGAGGTGTTCTTTGCTTTTCCGGGCGAGCATGTGGACGGCCACCGGTTTATTCCCCAGGCGATCGAGAAGGGCGTGGCGGCGATTGTGAGCGAGAGAACGCCGATGGATGTGTCCCCGGCCCGGTGGGTGCAGGTTCCGCACGGGCGGGAGGCCCTCGCCCTGGCCACGCTGAATTTCTACGGGCATCCCGATCGCCGCCTGGCCCTGACCGGCGTAACCGGCACCAACGGCAAGACCACCACCGTCTACCTGGTGGACTCGATTCTGCGGGCTGCCGGCTTCACCACCGCGCGGCTGGGAACCATCGAACAGGTCATCGCCGGCCAGCCCCGGCCTACCGTCAACACCACCCCGGAGTCGCTTGACCTGGTACGTGTGTTCGTGGAGCTGCTGGAGCTGGGCGGCAGCCACATCACCTTCGAAGTTTCCTCGCACGGCCTGGAGCTGCGTCGGGTCCACGGATTCGAGTTCCACACGGTAGTCTTCACCAACCTCACCCGGGATCATCTGGATTTTCACGGCACGATGGAAAAATACGCGGCGGCCAAGAGGCGGCTGCTCGAAGGGGCCGGGGGGCCTTGCCCGCGGTTCGCGGTGATTCATCACGGGGATCCGTGGGGGAAGAAATGGGAGAAGCTGGGCGGGTTTGAGGCGCTCACTTACGGGCTCAACGACGGGGCGGCGATCACTGCCGCGAAGTTGGTGTGCGATTTCGAAGGGGTGCGGTTTACCGCTCAAACGCCCGCCGGGAAGATCCTGGTCTGCTCGCCGCTGCTGGGGCGGTTCAATGTGCTGAATATCCTGGCGGCCGTGGGGGTCGGGCTTTCCTATGGCTTAAGCCGGGAGGTGATCGAGGCGGGGGTCGATAAGTGCCGGGTAGTGCCGGGTCGCTTCGAGAAGGTTGACGCCGGCCAGCCGTTCGTGGTGGTGGTCGATTACGCGCATACAGACGACGCCCTGCGCAACGTGATCAGCGGGGCGCGCGAGCTGGGGGGCGCACGAACCCCGGCGGGCCGGGTGATCACTTTGTTCGGCTGCGGGGGAGACCGAGACCGCGCCAAGCGCCCCCTGATGGGCGAGGCCGCGGGCAGCCTGAGTGACCTGGTGGTGCTGACGTCCGACAATCCGCGCTCCGAGGATCCGCTCAACATCATCAACGACGCGCTCACCGGCCTGCAACGGGTCACCTCCCGATATCGCCTGGAGCCGGATCGCGGGCTGGCCATTCGCCTGGCGCTCGAAGAGGCGCGGGCGGGCGACATCGTAATTCTCGCCGGCAAGGGGCATGAGACCTACCAGGTGCTGGCGTCCGGAACCATCCCATTCGATGACCGGGAAGTGGCCCGGCGGGTGCTGGGAGATTTGGGTTACGGCAATACATGAGGTTTACGCTGGGAGAAATTGCACGAATGGCCGGGGCTCAAATGCCGGGGGAGAATAAATTACAGCAGGCGATGATTGGCGGCTATTCGATTGATTCGCGGACAATCGGGCCGGGCGAGCTGTTCTTTGCCGTACGCGGCGAGAGGCGGGATGGCCACGAGTTTCTGGAGGCGGCGCTGGGGCGGGGAGCGTTGGCGGCGGTCGCTTCGCGAGGACCCGCGCGGCTGGCGGACCGGCTGGTCCTGGTTGAGGATCCCAGGCTCGCCTTGCAGCGGATGGCGGCCCAGATGCGCGAGCGGTGGGGAGGCAAGATCGTGGCCGTCACCGGCAGCAACGGCAAAACCACGACCAAGGAGATCCTCGCGGCCCTGCTGGCCACGCGGTTCCGGGTGGCCAAAAGCGCCGGGAACTTGAACAACGACCTGGGCCTGCCCTTGTCGCTGGCGCGGATGGAGGAAACCGCCGAGGTTGGGGTGATGGAATTGGGCATGAATCATGCCGGGGAGATCCGGCAACTCGCCGCCATCGCCCGCCCTGACGTGGGAGTGGTGACCAACGTCAATCCGGTCCACCTGGAGTTCTTCGATTCGGTGGAGGAGATTGCGATGGCCAAGGGCGAGCTGATCGAAAGCCTGCCCGCCGGCGGAACGGCTGTGCTGAACGCCGACGATGAGCGGGTGAGCGCATTCGCGCAGGGTTTCGCCGGCCAGGTGGTGACGTTCGGTGTGGAGAAGCCGGCCGCCGTCCGGGCGGTCGAGGTGGAGGAACACGGCGCCGAGGGCACGGGCTTTCGATTGGAAGGCGGCGACGAGCGGATGCGGACGCCGCTCCCGGGCCGGCACAACCTTTACAACACGCTGGCCGGCCTCGCGGCGGCGGCGGCCCTGGGGATTCCCCCGGCCTCGCTGGTCGAGGTGGTAGCCGCGCTCGAGCCCGTTCGCATGCGAGGGGAAATCTCGGAGATCCGGGGGATCCGCATCATCAACGACTGCTACAACTCAAACCCGCACGCGGCCGAGGCGATGCTGGACCTGCTGCGGGCGACCCCCGGCGCCCGGCACGTCGCCGTGCTGGGCGAGATGCTGGAGTTGGGCGAAAGCTCCGGGGAGTTGCATCGCCAGTTGGGACGCAAGGCGGCGCAGGCCGGCGTCGACCTGGTGGTTGGCGTCAGCGGCGCGGCCCGGCGAATGGTGGAGGAGGCGGCCCGCTGCGGTGCGGTCGCCCACTTCTTCCCGGACGCCCCCGCTGCCGGCGAATTCCTGAAGAC
>JACQDI010000107.1 GCA_016201195.1 Acidobacteriota bacterium
CCAGCTTCTTGTAGCCCGGTGAAGCTTTTGAGACCGTCGGTGTATAGCGTTGAACCTGCGGCCACGTTTTGTTTAAGGAAAGTGGTCGGAGTGGCCCCTTTGAAATCTGGGATCACCGCCATCCGAGCGCGGCCGGTTGCATGGCCGCGTTTTTCTACAGCGACGATGGCGAGTGCCGCCTTCCGGCCCTTAAGTTGCCGGCTTCCCCGTAAACCGGCCTGACTACCCCCAACCCACGTATCATCAACTTCCACTTCGCCTTGCAGCGGCTCGCGCGCCAGGTTGACCATGGCCCGCCGGAATTTGTGGAGCATCATCCACGCGGTTTCGTAGCGTCGCAGGGCAAGTTGGCGTTGGAGGAGGAGCGCCGAGCCCCCGCGCTTATCGGTGGTTCATCAGGTACGCTGCCCAGAACCCAACCGTCAGCGGCGTTTTCGTATTATGCAGAATCGTCCCGGCTGTCAGCGAAACCTGGTGCCGACAACCGGCACATTGCCAGCGTCTGAGCTTTACCTCATAGGCACGCCGGTTCCCGCATCGCGGACACACGAAGCCATCCGGCCAGCGGCAGGCGGCCAAATACTGCTGGCAAGCTTCCTCGCTGGCAAACTTCGACTGGAACTCGCGTAAGGTCTTGGGAAACGGCGGGCGAGGCACCCCCCTACACTACCGATAGTGGTCTGCTGAAACAACGGGACAAGCAGGAGCGATCTTTGTTACCTCCGACGAGAAGCCAGATGTAACATGACCCGGCACCGGCTCCCCTTTGCCAACCTTTGCTAGCGCGTGGTGTCGCCGGTTGACACCTCTCCACCCCCCGCATATCCTGAGCACGAGCCCCATGCCGATCCTTTTCCTTGCTTGCGCCTCCGTGGCCCAGCCCAACGACTTGCTGCTGAAGGGCGGTTACGCCCTTGACCCATCTAACGGCATCAACGCGCCCCTAGACGTCGCTGTGGCCCAGGGCAAGATCGCGACGGTCGAAAGGAGCGCCAGCATCGGGCGCTGGCCCACGCGGCCCTCGTACCCCGCCGATGGGAACTTCTCCTCCGGCCTGACCACCATCGTCGACGCCGGCACGCGGGGCGCCAGGGACTTCCACTTTCGTAGATCCACCGGCTATTGCTCAGTAGGAGTGGGCTGCAAGGAGAATATATGCGACGATTCACCATTCTCACGCTATTCGCGGTGCTCCTTTTCGCCGCCGCCTACAGCCAGGGCTCCCGCACGCGTGAGCTGGCGCCCGGCGTCTGGTTCTGGCAGGGCAATCGCGACGTCCAGCAGCCGGCCAACTGCGGCTGGGTCCTGTTCCGCGACTACGTCCTGGTGATCGACGCCAACTTCCCCTGGGGCGCCCGCGAGATCCTGCCGGAGATCAAGAAGACCACCAGCAAGCCCATCCGCTTCGTCTTCGACACCCACTATCACGGTGACCACTCCTACGGCAACAGCGTCTTCGTGGACGCCGGCGCGGCCATCGTCTGCTCGCAGGATTGCGCCAACGAACTGCGCACCAAGGGCCAAGCCGGCTGGGACAAGAATACGGCGACCGGCGAGTTCAGCCTCAAGCCCTACCGGCTGGAGCACCCCAGCATCGTCTTCGGCGACGGGATGGTCTTCGACGACGGCGAGCGCCGCGTCGAGCTGAAGCGAATGGGGCCCGGCCACAGCAAGGGCGACGCGGTGGCCTATCTGCCCAAGGAAAGGATCCTGTTCGCCGGCGACCTGTGTGTGAACTGGAAGTCGGGCAACAACACCTCCGACCGCGACGCCGACCACCAAAACTGGGTCCGGGCGTTGAACGAGATGGCCCGCTGGGATGTGCGGACCGTCGCTCACGGGCACGGCGCTCTGGGCACCACGGATACCCTGCGCACCCAGGCAGCCTATCTCGACGACATCTGGAAGCAAGTGGTCGCCGGCCTCCGGACAGGGAAATCCCCAGACGATCTCATTAAGTCGATCGACCTGTCGCGCCACGGCGATTTCGCCGCCAGCGCCCCGGGCAACGCCAGCGCCGTCCGGGCTATCTACGCGAAAGCGCAGTAAGTACGAGGAGGTCGATGGGTATCGGTCATATGGGCGTAGCCCTAGCCGCCAAGCGCGTCGCCCCGGGCGCCTCCCTCGGCGTCCTGTTCCTTGCCGCCGAGCTGCTCGACCTGTTGTGGCCCTTCTTCCTGCTGCTCGGCCTGGAGCACGTCCGAATCAGCCCCGGCTGGACGCTGCTATCGTCGCTCGACTTCTACGACTATCCCATCACCCACAGCCTGGCTACGGTGATCGGCTGGTCTGGGGTCCTCGCGATCGCCTACTACGCGGCGCGCCGCGACCTGAGAGCAGCGTGGGTCATCGGCATCGCTGTGACGAGCCACTGGGTGCTGGACGCGGTGGTCCACCGGCCGGACCTGCCGCTGGCGCCGGGATCGGGCGTCTACGTCGGCTTCGGGCTGTGGAATTCGCGGGCTGCAACAACGATTGTGGAGGCGGTGATCTTCCTGGCCGGCTCCGCCTTGTACCTCCGCTCGACGGCCGCCCGCGACGGCGCGGGCCGCTACGGGTTGTGGGCGCTGCTGGCGCTGTGCGCCGTCATCGGTGTCGGAACCTGGGTCGGTCAGCCTCCGCCGCCCAGCGTCCACGCCCTGGCTATCGGGGGACTCGGGCTGTGGTTGTTCCTGCCGTGGGCCTGGTGGGTCGATCGCCATCGAGGGCCAGCACGGTAGCCAGCAGCACGTCGGCGCCGCGGGCACAGTCTTCCCACCGCGTCAGCTCCCGCGGCGAGTGGCTGATGCCGCCCACGCTCGGCACGAAGATCATTCCCATCGGTCCCAGCAGCGCCATCGCCTGCGCGTCATGCCCGGCGCCGCTCGGCAGCCGGGTAGTCCTCAGACCCAAGCCCGCCGCCGAAGCCTCGATCGCCGCTTGCACCTCCGGCGCAGCCATCGCGCTCTCGTGATGGCTGGCCAGGGTCATGGTGATCTCGGTGCGTGTCTGCGCGGCGATCTCCTTGGCTCGCGCGCGGATCGTCTCCGCCAGCCGCGCGATCTTCGCCGAGGAAAGATCCCGCAGCTCGATCGTGTGCCGCACCAGTCCAGGCACCACGTTCGGCGCGTTCGGCGTGACCTGGAGCTGGCCCACCGTGCCCACCTGCCGCCCCGGCTCCCGCGTCACGGTCTCATGCACCGCGAGGGTAAGCTGCGCCGCCGCCACCAGGGCATCCTGCCGATCGGGCATCGGCGTCGTGCCGGCGTGGTTCGCGAATCCGCGGACGGTGACCTCATAGCCATCGATCGACACGATCCCTTCCACGACGCCGACGGGAATCCCCGCTTTCTCCAAGTTCCCGCCCTGCTCGATGTGGAGCTCCAGGTAGGCGCGGAACGGACCCCGCCGCGCCTCGGCGATCCGCTCCGGGTCGCCCCCGATCTTCCGGACCGCATCGGATTTCTTGACCCCGTTCCAGACATGATCCAGCTCGCCCGGCACGAGCTTCCCCGCGGCGGCGCGGCTGCCGAATAGGCCGTTGTTGTAGGCAACTCCCTCTTCGTTGCTCCACACCACGATTTCGAGCGGCCGCTTCGTGGTGATCCCGCGCTCATTTAGCGTCTGGATCGCCTCAATCGCCGCCAGCGACCCGAGGTCGCCGTCGAAGTTGCCCCCACTCGGAACCGAATCGATGTGCGAGCCGAACAGAATCGGTTCGAGCCCCGGCTCCACCCCCGCCCGCCGCGCCAGGATGTTCCCCGCCGCGTCGATGCGCGGCTCGAGCCCCGCCGCCCGCATCAGCCCCATCACGTACTTTCGCCCCGCCACGTCAGCGTCGGAGAACGCCACCCGGCTCACGCCATCGGCGAACGAGCCTCGCGCCGGCCGCCCGTACACGCTCAGCTCTTCCATGTGCCCGCGCAACCGCCCGGCATGGATCATCGGCTCCGCCTTGCGGGCAGCGACGCTCATTCCCGCCAGCGCCCCACAGAAGGTGCGTCGTGTGAGAGCCATAGCCAGAGTATACACCTACCGCGCAAAATCGATATGCCCGCGCTGCGGATCGGTGCTTACCAGCGTCACCCGAAGCCGATCGCCCACGTCGAGGCCATGCTCGCCGCGAATCAGGCGGCCCTCTGCTGGAGGGCCCAGCACGCGCACAAAGACGCCCTTCGGCGTGACACCCGCCCGCCGCGACGACATTGCGGTACTCGACATCGCCGAGCTCCTGGCGCGGCGGCTACCGGCGTAATATCACCCGCTGCGGGTGAAATCCTTGCGTGATCTGCCCCACCGATCGCTGCAATTCACCGCATATCTGTTGAATTTGACAGGCAGCAGCAATTTGGCATTGCACATGCCTACCCGCCGTAGGATCATGACGACGGGGAGAAGTAAGCGCGGGCTGGTCCTTCTCGGAACTGCTGTTGCACTTTTCATCTCCGGTGTCGCGATCTCCATCACAGCTACCCACCCGTTTCCCCCGACCATGCTGGACCGCGCGCTCCAGCGACAGCGGGACCTGCCCCCGGATGCCGTCCAGGCGCTGCAGGACTTGCGGTTGGTGGCCGCCGTCGAGATTGCTTACTTCTCTCTCAAAGGTCGCTATGCGTCTACCGACGAGTTGAAGTCAGCCGGGTATCTAGATCCCCTCTGGCCCCGCTCGAATCCGAAATCGTATCGAGTGTCATGCGGCCCGGTTGGGGATCTGACGGGGTTTCTTTGTTTCGCAGATCGGCTTTCTCCTCGATTGCCCTTCTTCCGGATCGACGCAACCCAGGTGGTTCGTCATCGTCGAAACGAGCGCCCGGACGGCAATAGCCCGGTCTTCCAGTGAATAGAGGAGGCACCATGACCGTGAAGCCCTCATGCTGTTTCGGATTCCTGATGGCCGTTACCTTCTGCCTTGGCTCCGTGCCCGTCCACGCGCGGACCACTTCTTCTCTCACGCAGGTCACCCCGGAAGGACGGAGGGTGGCGCAGTACATCTTGGCCTACTACGGCAACGGGGCGGCCGCCTCGAGGCTGTACGTCGGCTCGGAAGCCTGCATGGCCTGCCATAAGGACAAGACCGACTGGCGCAATTCACTCCACGCCACCGGCCTGAAGACCGTCTCCAACGACGCCTATTCCATGCAGGTGAAGCACGGCGTGGTGGTGGACTACGACCGCAACGGCATCGACGACTTCAAGCAAGGGCTGGACTTCAACCGCATCGCCAGCGCCTTCGACCCCTACAAGCCCAACGCCCCGGTGCTGCGGTATGACGCCTCGCGTGGCTACCTGATCCGCATCGGCAACGTGGACTATTCGGTCAAGCTGGCCCACGGGGGCAGCGGGCTCTACAAGCAGCGGTTCCTGGTGAAGATTCCGGTGACCGACAGGCCGGGCGGCTACAGCGCGGGAACCTACTACAGCCCCATCCAGTACAACGAGGCCGTCAAGCAGTACTCGGTCTACGAGCCCAGCTACTGGTACAACGCCGACAACACGCCGAAGATCTCCGGCCCCCTCAGCTCGCGCGACGCGGCAAAGGGTAAGTCTTTCGACAAGGAGTGCTCGGGCTGCCACACCACGGCGCTGGGCGTCGCCCAGGACCCCTACGGAGAGTACGTGGCGGTCCCGCCGCCAGTGGTCTACGCCGCGCCCGAGGACCCGCACTACTTCGACCTGCTCGGCTCCAGCAACAGGCTGGCATTCAACATCGGTTGCGAGCGCTGCCACGGGCCGGGGAGCCAGCACATCACCGAGCTCGGCGACCCCTCGAAGATCATCAACCCGGCCAAGAACTTTACCGCGAAGCAGAACAACGAGCTGTGCGGCTCCTGCCATTCCCGGGGCAAGAGCAAGCCGAACGCTGTATTGGACTACCCGTTCGACGAAACCACCGCGCAGGCCTTTGCAGGAAGTCTGGGTGAGGACCTTTATGGGAGGTTCTTCGTCGATCGGGCCGGCCTGTGGCCGGACAACACCGAATCCAGACAGCACCACCAGCAGTTTCAGGATTTCAAGTTGTCGGCCAAGTGGGAGTTTCAGTTCCACAAGGTCACCTGCTCCGAGTGTCACGACGTGCACCAGGCCACGCCTCATCACCTGCGCACGGTGATGAAGGTGGAGTCCGGCGGCGCCAATCTGGAGATCCCGGCGAAGGTGGAGGACAACAGCTTGTGCCTGGCCTGCCACGCCGGCTTTGGTCCCTTCCAGTCGCTGAAGCGGGAGGACATCGTAGACATCGCGGCGAACCGCCCGAAGATCGCCCTGGTCGTCGAGGCTCACACCCATCACCCCTACGAGCCGGAACGCAGGATGGGACTCAGCCGCTGCACCGAGTGCCACATGGCCAAGATGGCGGCCTCGGCGGTGCCGTACGACATCGCCAGCCACACCTTCAAGGTGGCTTCGCCGGAGCAGACCCTGGCCACGCGGAATGCGGGCGGCATGCCCAACTCCTGTTCGGTGCGCTGCCACCGTCCGCTCGCGCCGCTGATGGGCCTGCCCGCCGACGCCAACCTTACCAACTGGGCCGAGCCCTCCGACGCCGCCCTGGCCGAGTTTCTGAAAGTCTTCTACGGCCCCGACGGCCTGTGGTGGAACACCCGCCGCCAGTAGCGCAACGCCGCACCGCACCGCGCCCGGCGCGGAACTCATGCTAGGATGTGAGTTCCGGCGAAGACCACAACAGATGGCGCAGGTCCCGAACGTCGCCGGCGCGAACGGTCCGGGAACGGCGCGACGCCGGCCCTGAATTTTGCCTGCTTCCGCAGCGCGAATAGCCACGAGACGGATTGGCCGGGCTGGTATACTCTCTGGCACAGGATTCGGTCGTCGATATGCGTCGCCGGGTTGTAGGGTTCGCACTTCTTGCTGCTGTACCAACCGGGATCCTGGCTGTTGTCTCGCTAATTCGCTCAGTGCCTGATTTTTTCGACCCTTGCCTTCAATGGGGAGTTGCGCAACAGAGTCCGGCCAGCGGCGCTGGGGGCCGGAAGAGCTATTCCTCCTCTCTGGTCTTGCCGCAGGGCGGGGAAGGGCCCTGCCGACAGCGCATCGCAGCCACATCTGAAACAAAGGCTCAAGCCGTGACGCGGTTGACGTTGGTTTCGGGCGGTATGCTGGTCGCGATTGCACTCGGAATGACAGGCGCCCTTCGCTCTCTGCCTCTCCTCTCTGTTCTCGGCGCTGCTGTCCTGCTGTTGGAGTCCGTCGCCTTGATTTTCAGTTTCGCTCCGCTTACGCTCCTGGCAAGTGGGCTCTTCCTGCTATCGGCTCGCGAAACAAAGAGTCGCAAAGACGTTGCTGCCCAATGAGGAAGACGAGCGTGGGCAGACAAGCGCACCCTCGCTGCTTGCTGCGCCGGTTGCCAGAGTTGAAGGCGGACCTATAGCGGCCGCCCCGCCACATGCACACCACCCTGTGCGGCGCGGGCTTGCAGCTCCTTCCACTCGCGCGACCCGTTGTCGGGGATACGCTCCAGGTACACGCCCTTGGGGAACACCGGATGGCGACCAGCGAGGAAGTCGTCCCAGTATTGGCGAGCGTGGGCGTAGTAGCTGGTGGCGCCCGAGGGCCAGCGGATGGCGAGCAGGAGTCCCGGCGTCGGGTAGGGCTGCTTCTGGAGCGGCTCGACGCGGAAGCGGGCGACTGCGTCCTCGTCGAGCTCCACGCCGATGCCCGGCGCTTCGGGCACCGCCGCCTCGCCGTTCTCTACCTGGATCGGCCGGCGGATGAGCGGGTGCGTATAGAGCATATGGCAGTCCACCTGCGGCCATCGCGCGTGGCTGAGGACGGCGGCGAAGTGGAGCGAGTAGGTCGCGGTAATTCCGGAACCGACCAGCTCCAGGAAAAACGGCTTGTCCGCCGTCGCGGCGACCGTGGCATTGTTGATCACGCGGCTCGCGCCGCCGCCGATCACGAAGCCGTCGCAAACGTCCTCTCGCAGCGCCGTCATAATGGGGGGAGAGCCGTAGTGCATGGCGATGGGAACCCGGGTCTGGGTCCGCAGGAACTTGTTGCCGGCCACGTCGCTCTGGGGGATGGGCGTCTCGTAAATCATCACCTGCGGGTACTTTTCAATCTCCACGAGATAGCGGCCGGCGTGGGTGGTGTCGAGCAGCATGGCGTTGAAGTCGAAATTGACCATGAAGTAAGGCGGGAGCGTCTTCATCAGCACGCGGCACTGCTCCTCCAGGTCGAACCACGGCCGGGCCTTGGTCTTGAAGGCGGTGTAGCCGCGCGCGGCGGCCTCCTTGCACTCACTGACCCAGTCCTCGGCCGGCATGTCAATAGCCCACCAACTGATGAAACCGCGGTCGCGATGCTTGCGGCCGAGCAGCCGGTAGAGCGGCACGCCGTCAGCCTTGGCGACAGAGTCAAACAGCGCCATCTGGAGACCGCAGCCGAGCGAATCATCCCACATCTGCTCGGCGGCGTTGTGCTCCATCACCTTGGCCACCGCCGCGTCGGACACCGTCCCCCAGGTGTAATACTGCATGGTCTCGCCCAAGCCCGTGACCCCGCAAGCCAGCGTGACCTTGCAGATCTCGAAGATGGTCCAGTGCGGCAGCTCGCGGATCATGTTGCGCGCCGGCGCCGGGCGGAACGGGACGTTCACCCAGGTGCGCTCCACCTTCTTGAC
>JACQDI010000463.1 GCA_016201195.1 Acidobacteriota bacterium
CTGTTCCGGCCGGCCAGATCGTGGCCATCGTGGGCCCCAACGGGGCGGGGAAGAGCACGCTGATCAAGCTGCTGTGCCGGTTCTATGATCCGGCGGCCGGCCGCATCGAACTCGACGGCATCGACCTGCGCGACCTGCCCATCGAGGAGTTGCGGCGCAGGATCACCGTGCTGTTCCAGCAGCCGGTCCACTACAACGCCACCGCCGCTGAGAATATCGCCCTGGGCGACCTTTCGGGGTCACCGGATGCCGGCGCCATCGAAGCCGCCGCACGGGACGCCGGAGCGGACCACCCCATCGCCCAATTGCCGCAGGGTTACCAGACCCAGTTGGGAAAGTGGTTCGCCGGCGGCTCCGAGCTCAGCGTGGGCGAGTGGCAGCGAATCGCCCTGGCCCGCGCCTTCCTGCGCCGCGCTCCCATCATGGTCCTCGATGAGCCGACCAGCGCGATGGACGCCTGGGCGGAGGCCGACTGGCTCGAGCGCTTTCGCCGCCTCGCCGAAGGCCGCACGGCGCTGCTCATCACCCACCGCTTCACCACCGCCATGCGCGCGGACCGGATCCACGTGCTGTCGGAAGGAAGAATCGTGGAGTCAGGAAGCCACGAAGAGTTGATGGCCCTGGGAGGACGCTATGCGGAGGGGTGGGCGGGGCAGAGTCGGAATACAGAATACAGAAGACAGAAGACAGAAGGCGAGGCCGGATAGGTTTTCTTCTGACTTCTGTATTCTGTATTCCTATTTGTGAACGGAGAACTGCTCCTGCGGGGGCTTGAGGCGGATCTCGATGGTCTTCTCCGGCTCGGTGACCGTGTACTTCTCGCCGTGGGTCTGGTAACCCTTGGCGATCACCTGGACCAGGAAGGTGCCCGTGTGCATCGGGGGTAGGGGCGCGGTGCCCTGCTGGCTGGTGCGCAATTCGTACGAGCGCAGGACCTTCTTGCCCTTCATCGGCTTGACGATCACCGCCGCCTGGTTCACCGGCTCGTTGTTCTGATTGAAAACCTGGATGGTGAGTTTGGTTTCGTTCTTCTTGGCCTGCACCAGCGGCGCAGAGCAGAGCAGAAGCAAGCAAAAGATCTCACGCCAAGACGCAAAGGACGCAAAGAACACAGCGCTTTTCTTGGCGGCCATTGCGAGCTTGGCGTCTTTGCGTGAAAAGAATCTATGCACTAGAACACAAAATTGAAACCGCCCCGGAAACTGCGGGCGGCCTGAATGAGAAACAGGCGCCGGCCGTCTACGGTGCGGAGCGGGACATAGCCTTGGGCCAGCAGGTTGCGAAAGTCGGCCGTGGCCTCGAACTTGCCGGGGATGTACGCCACCTGGGGCAAGGGCTGCCGCAGGGTCAAGTTCATCCCCGGCAAGGCCCGCGTGTCCGACGCGTTGAACAGGTCGGGCAGGGTCACCGGAGTCTGGCTGGCCCACTGGTAGGAGGAAGACAGCTTGGTGTGGGCCTGCGGCAACTGGGCTATCAACTGGGCGGTCACGGTGTGCTCCTTGCCCGGCTTGAGAATCGACCGCAGCTCAGCGGCGCTGTCGCTCACCAAGGCGTCGCGCTCGGCAACCAGTATGCCGCTCAGGCCGTAGGCCAAGCCCAGCCGCAGATGCTCGTTCCACTTCCGCGAATAGGAGGCCCGATAACCGGAAACCTGATAGGTGCCTGCGTTCAAGGTCGACGTACTGGAGAACAGGTCCGGCAGGATGTCGCCGTCGCTGTATAGGCCGGCCGGAGCGAGCGCGGTCAAGGCGGCATTGGAGAAGTGGTCGCGGTAGGTCGCCACCTCGAAGACACCGGCGCCCACCGTTTTCTGGACACCCACTTCCATGTGCTCGCCGCGCTGCAGCGTGGGCCGGCCGTCGCGCATCGACATGCGGGGATAGAGGCCCAGGGCCGAGAGGTTCCGCCCCAGCGCACCCTCGCCGGTCGAGCCGCCGTCGAGCCGTGGCACGCCGTTGGCGTAACGCAGGATCACCTGGGCGCTGTCGCCAAGCTGGCAGCTGAGCTTTCCGAAGGGGCTCACGTAGTTCAGCCGGTCCAGGAAGCTGATCGAATCGTACTGAAGCCCATATTCGAGCTTGACCAGGTCCCCGAGCGTGACACGGTCCTGGAATCCGAAGGTAAAGGTCTGCAGCACGGCTGCGTCGCGGCCGGTTGGGCCGAACAGAGCCTGGCCAGCCACCACCGGGCGGAACAACTGGCGCACGGTGAGCGAAACCTCCGGCTCCGCCCCGTACGGCATAGCGCGGCTGTAACTGGTGTGGAACCCGGCCGAAGGTGCGCCGCGCGTAGCGTCGAATCCCAGGTTACCGCTCACCAGCAGGTTGTTGTTGCCGAACAGCGACGTGGCCACGGCGAAGGCGGTACCGAGGTCGCTTTCGCTGCCGAACCCGGAAACGCTACCCCCGTCGCCCGCACTCACCCGCACAATACCCTGGACGTCGCCGAAGGCGCCGCTGAACTTGTGGAGCACCGACTGGGTCTCCTTGTCCTGCCAAGGCAGCATCCGCAAAACGGGGCGCGTCGAGGAGGCGGTGCGCAAGACCCATTTCCAGTCTTCGGTCATGTCGTGGAATTCCCCGCTTCCGGGATAGACCAGTTGAATGGAGGTGAGCAGGTTGGCCAGTTGGATGTCCAGGTAGCTGCGCACCCCGGACTGAACCAGAATCCGATCCTTGATCGCCGGCAGGAAACTGGGGAAGCTGACCCGGATGGCGTAGAGGCCGGGGAACAGGTCGTCGATCACGAAGCCGCCCCGGTCGTTGGTGTAAACGCGGCGCAGGTTGCGCCCTTCCGCGGTGAGCAGGAGGACGGTGGCCCCCATCTGAGGAATGCCGCGGTCGTCCCGGACCAGGCCGGCGAGCGATCCGACCACTGCGCCGGGCAGGGGAAGGCCGGCCAGCAGGCCGGCCACCAGGCAGAATTTTTTCATTCTAACCATCCATCGCCTCCGCTTCTCGCGGTCGCGGCTTCAAACCTATTTCACCGTAAAGGTGGCCGTGGGAGTCAGCGTCTGCTTGGAGATATTGTCGGTCACCTTCACTTTCAACGTGTACTGCCCCGGCTCCAGGTTGGACAGGGGCAGCAGCTTCTCAATCGTTACCTGCTGGGCCGAAGCGCCTTTGATGCTGGAGAGCTCTTCGGTGAAGTCCAGCAGCTTGTCGTTCTTTCCCGTCTTGGCGATCTCATACTCGATCGAGCCACTCGGCCGGTTGGTCGCCTCGTCCATGCCGAAATTGTATGCCTGTAAGTAAATGCCGAGCTTTTCGTTGCGGTTGAAGGCCTCTTCGATCCGCGGGCGGATCTTGGTCGAGCCGACCACAAACTGGCCCGTGCCGATCGACTTGGTGGGAACTTTTTCGATCAGGTCCGCCAGAATCAGCGAGCTGTGGGACAGCTTCTCGTCCTCGAACTTGGGCACGCGCAGCGCCGTCTCGTAGGTGCTCATGGTCTCGCCGATCACGTCCTTGAGCACTACATTGAGGCGGTACATACCAGGGGCGAGCGGGATGGCCTTCTGGTAAATCGACTTGCCCTGCACCGCCTGTTGCAGCAGCTCGGTCGGCGTATCCACGCTGACCACGTCCTCAAACACGTTGGCCACGCGGCGGGAAACCGTGGTGATGCGCCCGAAGATGTTGACCACTGCGTGCTGCAACCCTTCCTTCTCCTTGAACACCAGGTCCTTGCGGTTGAGCTGGATGGTGACGGCGGTGAGCACCGAGTTGTTGGTAATCTTCACGTAGTCGGTGCGTAACTGGAACGGCAGCGTGTTGTAGCGGATGTGGCTCTCGACGGCCGCCTCCAGGTCCTTGAACTTGATGGCCGGCGGCTTCTGCACCTTGGCGTA
>JACQDI010000464.1 GCA_016201195.1 Acidobacteriota bacterium
ACGTAAACCTGAAGATGCAGAGCCGCAGTAAACAGAAGGTGCTCGAGGAGATCCGGGAGAAGGTCACCCTGCTGCCAGGTATGAACGTCACCATCGGCCAGCCGATCTCGCATCGCATCGACCACATGCTCTCCGGCACTCGCGCGAACATTGCCGTCAAAATCTTCGGCGATGATCTCGCCACCTTGCGATCCCTGGCAAAGGCCGTCCAGGCATCAATGGCTGGAATCCCCGGTGTGGTGGATCTGTCGACAGAACAGCAGACGGACATCCCGACTCTGCGAGTCAAGGTGGACCCCGTTTTATCTGCCAGGCTCGGGCTCCAGGCCGGCCAAGTTACCGATACCGTGCAGACAGCATTTCTTGGTAGAGAGGTCAGCCAGATCCTGGAAGGACAGGTGAGTTTTCCACTTGTCGTGCGGTTTCAAACAGGACCCATCGAGCAGGTGCAGCAAATCCGCGAAACGCTCATCGACTCGCCCACTGGGCCACGAGTGCCTCTCGGGTCCTTGGCAGATATCCGAGAAGATCGCGGCCCGAACTTCATCATGCGCGAGGGCGTGCAGAGAAGGATTGTGGTGCAGTGCAATGTGGCGAATCGCGACCTGCGAAGCGTAGTGACCGACATTCAAAAACAGGTCGGCGCTGCAGTCTCTTTGCCACAGGGATATCGCATCGAATACGGCGGTCAATTCGAGAGCGAGGCCAGCGCCTCACGGCGCCTGACGCTGCTGGGCGTGATTGTCATCGGGGGCATCCTGCTGATCCTGACCACAGCGTTCCGGAGTTTCCGCGATGCATTGGTGATCATGCTCAATCTCCCGTTCGCATTGGTAGGCGGCATCGCGGGAGTGTTCCTCTCGGGCGGCATTCTCTCGGTGGCCTCGATCATCGGTTTCATCACGCTGTTCGGCATCGCAACGCGGAACGGAATCATGTTGGTCTCGCACGTTAGGCGCCTGCTGGAAGTTGAGGGCGAAACGGATTTGCGGACGGCCATTCTGCGCGGAGCGGCCGAGCGGATCTCGCCGATCCTGATGACCGCCATGGCGGCCGGCCTGGCGCTTATCCCGGTCGCGTTGGGCGCCGGTAAACCAGGCAGCGAGATTCAGGCGCCGATGGCGATGGTGATCCTTTCGGGACTATTCACCTCCACGCTGCTCAACATGATCGTCATTCCGTCCGTGCTCAGCCGCGTGAGTCGTAGAGGGCTTGCCTGAGGGAGGAACATTGAACGCGTTCTTCCACTAGTCATATTGGGCCTGGGGCTGCTGCGGGGCCAAACCGGGATCATAACGACAATCGTCGGCCACGTTCCACGATCCACGATCCGGTGTACAATGTGGCCAAACGCTATGTGGCGGGGGGGTCGAGTTTCGCTGCTAGTGGCGGGCTGCGGGTTGCTGTGGGGGCAGACCCTGGTCTATGAGCGGCGGCCGTTGCGGCTGCCGATCAGTTGCAAAGTGGAGGATTTTGAGGCGGCTGGGTTGGACTGCTCGGATGAGGAGCCGTGCCCGGTTTTTCTCGAGCTGACGGCAGTGGAGGCGGTGGGGCCGAAGATCCTGCTGGTAGGGAACCTGCACACGACCTCTGCGACCGTGTCGTCCCTGGCGTTATTCAGCGAGGACGCGGGCACCACGTGGCGCGAGGTGGTGAAACGGCAGCCGGGGGCAGGATTCGAAGCGGCGCAGTTTCTCAACGAGAAGCAGGGCTGGATTTCGGCGCAGCCGCAGGGCCAGCTCGCCTCCGATCCTTACTTGCTGGCGACCACTGACGGCGGCGCGAGCTGGCAGAAGCTCCCCATCTGGAACGAGGAAGGGCGGGCCGGCCTGCTGCAACAGTTTTATTTCGACAGCAAGGATCACGGGTTCGCGCTGATTGATCGCTCCCAAACCGGGGAAGGGAGCAGCAAGTACGAGCTGTACGAAACCGTGACCGGGGGCTCGTCGTGGATGCTGCGGGAATCAAGCTCCCGGCCGATCACGCCGAAGTGGCCGGTGCGGCGGACGGGCGACTGGCGCATCCGCGAGGACGGGAAAGCCAAAACTTACGAACTGGAGCGGCGAGTGGGGAATTCCTGGCAGCGGATGGCAAACTTCCGGACCGACTTGGGAGTCTGCAAGACGTTGGAAACAAACAAGCCTGCTCCGCCGGCGCCAAATCCGTGAAACTAGCCGGGCCGGGGGGCCGTCTGGTTAGGGCAGGGAGGCCAATATGAAGGCCTTAAAAGTAACGGTTGTAGCGCTGCTGGTGGTGATCGTGGGGCTATTGCTCGCCATGCGACGCCTCGCGAACCGGCAGGCGGAGGGTCTGACCCCGGTGGCGCAAGTGACGACGCCTGCGCCGGCCGTCCCCGTCGCGGAGCCGGCCGCCCCACCACCGCCGGCCACCGAGCCTGAGAAGCCCTCTCCAGTGGTGGGCCACCGCAGGATTACTAAGCCGCGTCCTGCTCGGGAAACTGCTGCCGCTCCGCCGCCCGCTCCAGCCCAGGCCGCGGAAGCCCCTGCGACTGCGTCCGTGATTCAACCTCGTTCGGCGCCGCCGGCCGAGGAGACCGCAGCACCGATTCGCCTACCGGCGCCCCGCCGCGCTACCATCGCTGCGGGAACGCCGATCGTCATCCGAACCCAGAACACGCTCTCCACGGATCGCAACTACAAGGGGGACACCTTCGTCGCCACGCTCGACGAGCCGCTGATCGCGGACGGCTTTGTCCTTGCCGAGAAAGGAGCGGAGGTGGAGGGGACCGTTATCCGCGCCGAGAAGGCCGGCCGCGTGGAAGGGGTCTCGGACCTGGCGATTGAGCTGGTGCGCCTGTACACTTCCGATGGGCAGAGACTGGCCATCGCCACCAATCTTCATGAGGTACACGGAGAACGCTCCCGGGGCTCCGACGCCAAGAAGATCGGCGCGGCCACCGGGATTGGGGCCATCATCGGTGCCATCGCCGGCGGTGGCAAGGGAGCAGCCATCGGGGCCGGCGTCGGAGCCGGGGCAGGGGGCGGCGCCGTCCTCGCCACCCGCGGCAAGCCCACCGTGATCCCCAGCGAATCCCGCCTCGTGTTCCATCTCAGGGCGCCGCTGGAAGTTACGGAGAAACGGTAAGTTCATTTGGTGATTTTATGATTTGTTGATTTGGTGATTTGAAAACCCTAAGCCCCGGCCGCCCCTTTGGGTTTTCAAATCACCAAATCACCAAATCACCAAATCCCTTATAATCTCCGTGTGTCCATCCGCGGCTACCTCCTCGGGAACAAGAGGCGCGTCCTGGTTGCAAACGCTTTCCTGGTGGCGGCGATTGCGCTGGTCAGCTCACAGTTGAAGGCAAACACCGCGCTGACGTTCCTCTACGTGTTCCCCATGCTCGTGGGGGGATCGTATATGTCGCGGGCGGGGATCCTGGCGCTGGCCGCGGTGTGCACAGTGCTCCGCAACGCCTTCACTCCCTCACCTTTCGAGACCGACGCGGCGGTTCGGTCGGTCATGTCCCTGTTCGCCTACTTCGGGATCGGGTTGTTTGTGTCCGAGCTGACCCGGGCCCAGCAGCGGGCGGTCGAAGAATCCCGGCTGCGGCAGGAGGCCGAGGAGCAGTTGCGGACGCTGATCGAGAGCAGCCCGGCAGCGATCCTCACCGTGGACACCGAGGGCAAAGTCCTGCAGGCCAACGAGGCCGCGCACCGGCTGCTGGGATACGAGCCGGAGAGGCTGCCAGGCGAGCCGATCGGGCCGATGCTGCCGGTGCTGACCACGGTGCCGCGCGCCCCGGGGACTGAACGGCTGTTCCGCAGCACGGTGGAATGCACGGGGCGCCGGCGGAGTGGCGAGGTGTTCTTGGCCCAGGTCTGGTTTTCCACTTACCAAACGGCGACGGGACCGCGCCTGGCGGCCATCATCTACGACGGCTCGGAGGACCTGCGCGACCGCGAGGGAGTGGGTTTGCACTCGGTGATGAACACTTCTCAGATCCTGGTGCGGGCGGCGCTGCACGAGGTGCGCAATCTGGCCGCCGCTGCGGCGGTGGCCCAGGCCAACCTGGCACGGCTGCCGGGCGTGGGGGAGAGTGAGGATTTTAAGGCGCTTGGCGCGCTGGTGCAGGGGCTGGAGAAGATCGCGTCTTCGGAGCTGCGGCCGGCCTCTGACCGCGTGGCGGGCAAGGTGGACTTGCAGACGACGCTGGATGAGCTGCGGATCGTCATTGAGCCGCCGTTCCGCGAGGCGGGCGTCAGCGTTCACTGGGAGATGGGTTCCGGGATGCCGCCGGCGCGCGGGGATCATCACGGGCTGCTACAGGTATTCCTGAATCTGGCGCAAAACAGCCTCCGCGCCATGCAGGACGCTGCCCGCAAGGAGTTTCGGGTAGTGACCTCGTTCGAGCAGGAGCTGATCCACGTGCGGTTCTTCGACACCGGGCGCGGCGTGCCGGTTCCGGACCGGCTGTTCCAGCCTATGCAGCCGGGGGCGGAGGCGACCGGGCTGGGCCTGTACATCTCGCGAGCCATCGTCCGGTCGTTTGCGGGCGACCTGCGATACGAGCCGCAACCGCTCGGCAGTTGCTTCACCGTTCAACTAGCGCCGGCGAGGGCCGCGGTGGCCGCGGCCGCCTCATGATCCGTATTCTCCTGGTGGATGACCACGCGCTGTTCCGGGAAGGCGTAGCCCGCCTGCTCAGCCCGGAGCCGGACTTCAAGGTGGTGGGCTGCTGCGCGTCGGTCGAAGAGGGCCTGCGGGCACTACGGTCCTCCCCGGTCGACATCGTGTTGCTGGACTTCGACCTGGGCCGGGAGCAGGGCGGGGACTTTCTGACCCGCGCCCGGGAGCGGGGTTTTGAGGGGCGCGTGCTGATCGTTACCGCCGGCTTGAGCGATGCCGACGCCGCTCAGGTCATGTCCCGGGGGGCCGCCGGGATCTTCCTCAAACATAGCTCGCCCTCGCTGCTCGCCAAGAGCATCCGCACGGTGATGGAAGGCGAGGTGTGGCTCGACCAGAAATACCTGACCGCCCTGTTGCGGATGCGCGTATCGCGAGACGAGGAGGAGGGCAAGCCCCGTCTCACCGACCGCGAGCGGACCGTGCTGCGCGGGGTCCTCCAGGGGCTCGGGAACAAGGAAATCGCCGAGCGGCTCAGCGTTTCCGAAGGCACTGTGAAAGCCACGCTGCAACAGCTCTTCAACAAGACCGGGGTCCGCAATCGCAGCCAGCTCGTGCGTGTGGCGCTGCAGGAGTTTCAAGACCAGTTGTAACGATTTGGTGATTTGAAAACCCAAAGTCCCGGCCGGGGTGGGTCTCAATCACCGGCGCGAAATACAGGCCGATTCTGCTATATTGCGGCGGGAGCAATCGCTATGAACCGCCGACAATTTCTCTCCACTGCCGCCGTGATCGGCCTTGCGCCGGCGGCGCGCGCGGCCACCGAAAAGGCCAAATCTTTGAACCTGAAGATCACCGGCCTGAAGACCTTCGTTGTCCACGTGGGCAGCGTGAACTGGGTGTTCTGCAAGGTCTTCACCAACCAGAGGCTGACCGGATTGGGCGAGGGATCGGTGACCAGCAAGGAAGCCACGCTTGCGCAGGCCATTCTGGAGCACGAGCGTTTTCTGGTGGGCAAGGATCCGACCGAGATCGAGCTGCTGTGGCAGGGCATGTACCGCTACCCGCGCTGGCGCGGCGGGCCGATTCTCAACAGCGCCATCAGCGCGGTGGAGATCGCCCTCTGGGACATCCTCGGCCAAGCCCTCGGCGTGCCCATTTACAATCTGCTGGGCGGCGCGGCCCGTAAGCGCATCCGCATGTACAAGGACGTTGGCTCGACTCCGGAGGCTTTCCTCCAGGCCAAGGCCGAGGGCTATACGGCCGCTAAATCCGGCTTCATCACCGTGAATAACAACCTGGTGATCCCGCCCTACGCGGTGCGCGAGGGAGCAAGGAAGCTGGGGGCGGTGCGGAAGGCAGTCGGCGACGATTTCGACATCTGCATCGACGCCCACGGCGTCCCGACCACGGTGATGGCCGTCGATTTCTGCACGCGCATCGAAGAGCTGCGGCCATTCTTTGTGGAGGAGCCGACCCAACTCGAGGACCTGGACGAGCTGGCCCTGCTGCGGCAGAAGACCAAGGTGCCGCTGGCCACCGGCGAGCGCTCGTTCACCAAGTACGGCTTCGCCCAGTTCTGCGCGCGCCACCTGGTGAACTACGTCCAGCCCGACGTCTGCCACGCCGGCGGGATCCTGGAGCTGAAAAAGATCGGTGTGCTGGCTGAGACCTACCGCATCGAGATGGCGCCGCACAATCCGCAGAGCGAGGTGAGCACGCTCGCCTCGCTGCACGTCGACGCCACCACGCCGGCGGCGACCATCCAGGAATACTCACCCAACCGCGCCCCCTGGATCCAGGAGCTGTTCAACGGCGGCGCGGTGAAGGTCAAGGACGGCTACGCCGAGCTGCCCGACCGTCCCGGCCTGGGCGTCGACCTGAATGAGAAAGTCGCGGCTCAGCACCCGTATCAGCCGGTGAACCGGCCCAACTACGTATTCTCCGACGGAGGCGTTGCCGACCACTGAGACTCTATGACCGAACTGCTCAATCTCGTTCACAAGGCGAAAGTCTACGACCTGGCGCAGCCGTATTTTACCGGTATGCCGCACCATCCGGTGCATCCGCCGTTTCTCTACAGCTTGTCGAAGAAACACGGGGATTACGTAGCTGCGGGCGGGGCCAGCTCGGCGTCCGAGGCGATCGCGCTGGGCGGCCACGTGGGCACCCACATCGACGCGCTGTGCCACTTCTCATGCAACGGAAAGCTGTACGGGGGGACCGAGGCCGCGTCGGTGCAGTCTTACGGGGCCGGCTTGCAGAAGTGGTCGGTGGATACGATCACGCCGATATTCCGGCGCGGGGTGCTGCTGGACATCGCAGGGCAGGAAAAAGTCGACGCCCTGCCGGTGGATTTCGTGATTACTCCGGAGCATCTGGACGCCGCGGCGCGCGCCCACGGGGTGACGATCGAGCGCGGCGACATAGTGCTGCTGCGCACAGGCTGGGCGCGGTACTGGAATGACGCGGCCCGCTACATCGCCGATGTGAAGGGACCCGGGCCGGAGGAGGCTGGCGCCCGCTGGCTGTCGAGCCGCGGCGCCTTCGCCGCCGGCTCCGACACGGTCGCCTTTGAGCGGGTCCCGTCGCGTTCCATGCCGGTGCACGTCCACCTGCTGGTCGAGAACGGAATCCACATCATCGAGTGCCTCAACCTGGAGGAACTGGCGGCGGCCGGGGTGTACACGTTCCTGTTTGTGGCGGCGCCGCTCAAAATCCAGGGCGGCACCGGCTCGCCCATCCGTCCCCTGGCGCTGGTGGTATGAAGATCGGCCTCGCCATCATCGGCGCCGGGACGGTGATCGAGGGCCGGCACCTGCCCGCGCTGCAGACCATCTCCGAGATCCAGGTTCTGGCGCTGTACGACCCGAATCGCGAGACCGCCGAGCGGGTGGCGTCCGCCGCCGGCGCGCGTGTGGCGGCGAGCGTCGAGGAGGCCATCAGTACCGAGGGCGTGCAAGCGGTGACGGTGGCTTCGCCGAATGTTTTTCACCGCGCGGGCGTAGAGGCGGCGGCCGCGGCGGGCAAGCATGTGCTGTGCGAAAAGCCCATCGCCACCAACCTGCGCGACGCGCGCGCCATCCTCGATGCGGCGAAGCGGGCCGGCATCGTGCTCCAGGTCGGCTTTCACCACCGCTTCAGCGGCGAGTTTCGCTTGGCGCGCCGCCTGCTCGAAGCCGGCGCGATCGGAACCGTCCA
>JACQDI010000602.1 GCA_016201195.1 Acidobacteriota bacterium
GAGCGCGGACCGGATCTCAGCGGGCATGAGTCCTTCTTCCCGCCCCGGGAGGGTCACCACCTGCACTGTTTGCGCGTCGGCGATGAGGCGTCCGGTGGCCTGGTCGGTGGCGCGGTAGGACGTGGTGAAGGAAGATCTTCCGATCGCCGTCACTCAGACGGTCACGTCGAGCATATCCCCATACTGGGCCGAGGAGCGGTAGTCGATTTCCGTCCGGGCGGTCACACAGCCGTACTCCTTCACGTCCAAGGTCTTGCCGGTCTTCGCGAGTACTGCGACCCACAATCGGGTGAAGGCTTCTTCCAGATAGTTCAGATAGGTGGCGTAGTTGACGTGGCCCAGGGCGTCCAGGTCGCGGAAGCGAACGGGGATGGAACAACGGATCTCTTGCATGCGATATAATCATAGTGCACAAGAGGACGCCTCATGGTTGAAACCGAAACCCCGGTGGAGAAAATGTATCCCAAGTCCGAGGGCATCAAGACGCCCCGGAAGAAGAGGCCGAAGGAGATCGCCGTCATTACCGAGTGCTGCACCGGCTGCGCGGGGTCGCCGGCGTGTGTGCCGTATTGCCCGGTCGAAGATTGCATGTACTGGGTGCCCGACCCGGAGCATCCCCCGTTCGGGCGCATCGACGTGGACGCTCAGTTGTGCATCGGGTGCAAAAAGTGCACCAGCAAAGGACCGGATGGAGCATTCCTGGACGGCTGCCCGTGGGACGCCATCGAGATGGTGGATACCTCGGCGTGGGAGGCGGAGCACGGGGTGAAGATGACGTTTTAGAATTGAGGATGGCTTTGGTTCTTATCGCAGCCTTTGAAATTCGTCAAAGGCAATTCCCAACTGGCGCAAGATCTTGAAGAACAAGGGGTGGGCCTATCTCACGCCCACCATGGAGTGGGATAGTGGCGGCGCGACCGTCCGGATGGTTCCAACGCTCGTGACTGCCCGGTCTGCCGTGTTTTGGAAAACCCGAGACCGCGCGCGACCTTTTGAAATTCGCGCGCCGTCGCGCTAGGCATGGACGATTTCTGTGGTGTCGGTGGGAAGGGAAAGATTCTTTTGCCGGTATTCCTCGGCAATCATCTGGAAGACCTTGGGCAACTCGGCGAGAGCCTCTTCCCACGTGGGCATGAGGGCGTAGCAACCCGCAATGGCGGGAATTTCCGCCACCCAGGAACCGTCCTCCTGGCGATAGAGAATGGTCTTGTAATCCTGCACACCCATATCCAGAGTCCAACATGCGAGCTAAGGTGTCCGTTCCCGGATCCGCTTCGCCGTCAACTGGGCCTGCTCGGCAATCTTGGCGGACCAGTCGGCGTAGGGGCGGGTGAATCGCTCCACTTCGGGCAAGTCTTCGGCAGTTCCCACCAGATAGAGCGCGCGAAGCGCTTCCCAAACATGATCGCGGCTGGGCTCGAGATCGAGGATCTCCTGGCCCTGCTGGACGCGTGAGCCGTCGGCGGCGATTTTCAACTGGAGCTTGCCGGGCAGAGGCGAGCGGATCTCGAAAGGTTCTGCGCCGCCTGTTTCCAGGCGCGCCAGCAGCGTGCCGTGGTCGGCCATGTCGCGGACCTGGAGCCGGTAGCGGAGCACGCCGTCGCGCGGCGAGCGGAGGCGGAAGGGTCGTAGCATGGCCTGCAACTCCGGGCGTGCAGCGGGGTCGTTGAAGCGGGCCAGCGAGAGGGCGGCGTTGCGGCGCACCAGCGGCTCGGGATCCTGTAGCATCTCGAGCACGGTCTGGTGGAAGGCCTCCGAGCGACTGTCGTAGCCGAGCAGCCAGGCGGCGTTGACGCGCACCTCAGGGACCTCATGGCGGCCCAGGGCGCACAGGCGAGGATACCAGCGCTGGGTGGACTGGTCGCCGCGCTCCAGGCGTCCGGCGAGCTGCGCGATGGCGTGCTGGATGTGGCGGGGCTTCGCGTCGTCGTTCAGGTATTGCTCAAGTTCGCGGTCAGTCAGCGGCCGGCCAAACCAGGTGCCCTTCCAGTAGAGAAATGGCACCAGGACCATAGCCAGCAGGGTACCCACGCCCAGCGCCATTACTTTGGGTCCCGGCCGATTCGAGGGGGTCAAATCCAATTGTAGCGCCGGCGTCCCGACTGTGGCACAATTGACCCAAGTGGATTTGATGATTTTATGATTTGTTGATTTGTCGATTGGCAAACCCGACCGGCGTCTTCAAATCAACAAATCATAAAATCATCAAATCACCAAATGGAGGACCCATGGACAACATGAATCGCCGTAGCTTTGTGGCTGGTTTGGCGGCCCCGCTGATACTGACCAAGAGCGCAGCCGGGGCCAATGACCGGGTTCGCGTGGCGGTGGTGGGCATGCACGGGCAGGGCAAGGCGCACATCAAGGAATACACCGAAATGCCTGACGTGGAGCTGGCCGCGCTGTGCGACGTGGATGAGAGCGTGCTCGCGGCGCGACTCAAGGAGCTGGACGCCAAGGGCGTCAAACAGCCCAAAACCTACGTCGACATCCGCAAGGTGCTGGAGGACAAGTCGATCGACGCGATCTCGATCGCCACGCCCAACCACTGGCACTCGCTGATGGGTATCTGGGGCTGCCAGGCGGGCAAGGACGTGTACGTCGAGAAGCCCTGCTCGCACAACCCGTGGGAAGGCCGCCAGCTCGTAGAGGCGGCGAAGAAATACAACCGGATCGTGCAGCACGGGACCAACAGCCGCTCGGCGGCGGCGACGCGCGAAGCGATGCAGATGCTGCGTGACGGCGTGATCGGCGACGTCTACATGTCCCGCGGCCTGTGCTTCAAGTGGCGCGACACCATCGGGCGGGCCAAAGAGGAGCCGGTACCCCCCGGGGTCGAATACAACCTGTGGACCGGGCCGGCGCCGATGCGCCCCTTCACGCGCAACCGCTTCCACTACAACTGGCACTGGCAGTGGGCCTACGGCAACGGCGACATCGGCAACCAGGGAATCCACGAGATGGACTTGGCGCGGTGGGGCCTCGGGGTCAAGCTGCCCGCCAGGGTCGAGTCCATGGGCGGCCACTTCATGTTCGACGACGACCAGGAGACTCCTAATACTCAGATCGCCACCTTCGAGTTCAACGAGGGCGGGAAGAAGAAACTGCTGGTGTTCGAGGTGCGCCACTGGATGACCAACCACGAAGCGGGCATCGGCGAGCGGGGGACCCGGAAGGACTCCAATACCGTCGGCAACCTCTACTACGGCTCGAAGGGTTATATGGCGGTCGACGGCTACACCGGATATCGGACCTACCTGGGGCGCGCCCAGGATCCCGGGCCGGCGCGCAAGGAGGGCGGCAGCAACTGGGCCAACTTTATCAAGGCCGTGCGGAGCCGCAAGGTTTCCGACCTCAACGCCCCGATCGAGGAAGGGCACCTGTCGGCGACGCTGGTGCACCTGGCGAACATTTCTTACCGGCTGGGGCGGGCGATCAACTTCGATCCGGCCACCGAGCAGATCGTCGGGGACGAAGAAGCGAGCAAGATGATGACCCGCCAGTACCGCGCGCCGTTCGTGGTGCCGGCCAAAGTGTAAAGCAGGAGTCAGAAGGCAGGAGTCAGGAGCCGGCAGCCGCCATGCGAGTGTTAGTCTTCTTCATCGCACTGACGGCGGCGGCGCAGAACTGGCCGTCATTCCGGGGACCGGGGGCGTCGGGGATCGCGGACAAGCAACACCTGCCCATTACCTGGGACGCCAAACAGGGGACCCGGATCCTGTGGAAGACGCCCATTCCTGGCTTGGCGCATTCGAGTCCGATTGTCTGGGGCGATCGGGTATTCCTCACCACGGCTGTGAGCAGCCGCCCGAGCGTAACCTTCAAGCGCGGTCTCTACGGCGACGGTGACGCCTCGGACGACCTCTCCCCGCAACAGTGGAAGGTCTTGTGCCTGGACCGCAAGACCGGACGGGTCCTGTGGGAGCGCACCGCCTACCAGGGCGTCCCCAAGGAGAAGCGGCACATCAAGGCCACCTACGCCAACGCCACGCCGGTGACGGACGGCAGCGTTGTGGCTGCCTTCTTCGGCTCGCAGGGACTCTACGCCTACGACCTAGAGGGCAAGCCGCTCTGGAAGCGCGACCTCGGGCGGATCGATGCCGGGGCATACGACGCGCCGGACTACGAGTGGGGCACGGCCAGCTCCCCGATTCTCTACGCCGACCTGGTGATCGCGCAGTGCGACCAGCAGAAGGGTTCGTTCCTGATGGCGCTGAACAAGAAGACCGGCGAGACCGTGTGGAAGGCGGAGCGTGACGAGCTGCCTTCCTGGGGCACCCCGGCGATCTACCCGGGCAAGGCGCGGACCGAGCTGGTCACGAACGGCGCAAACTTCATCCGCGGCTACGATCCGGCGACCGGCAAAGAGCTGTGGCGGCTGGGCGGCAGCTCGAAGATCACCGCGCCCACGCCGGTCTACTCGGGCGACTTGATCCTGGTAGCCAGCGGGCGGCGGCCGGAAGCGCCCATCTTCGCCATCCGTCCGGGCGGGAGCGTGGCCTGGCAGAAGCAACAGCGCGGCCCCTACATGCCGACGCCTCTCATTTACGGGAAATACCTATACGTGCTGGGCAACGCGGGAATCTTCGACTGCTACGATTTTAAGACCGGCGCAGAGGTGTACCGGCAGCGCATCCCCCACCAGGGGTCGGGATTCAGCGCGTCGCCGGTGGCCTCGGACGGCAGGATTCTCCTCTCGAGCGAGGACGGTGACATCTTCGTCGTCCAGGCCGGGCCGCAGTTCGAGCTGCTCGGGAAAAACGAAATGGGCGAACCGCTGATGGCCACGCCGGCGATCGCGGGGGGAATGCTGATTGTCCGCACCGAGCACCATTTGTGGGCGATCGGCGCGGGGCGCCCCCAGCAGGCGCGCTAACCTGAAGATCCGGCGACCGCCATTCCCGGGGCAACGGGGATCTATCAGCAGGTTGCCCGTAGCATCCCGTACGCTAACCTGGATACCTTCGTGCGACACTGTTTGTAAGGACTCATGAGTTCCGGGCACGTGTCCGAGTTGCCGACTTTTCGCTCATATGGATTGCTTCCGGATTGCCGATCCAACCGGTGGCGCCAACAGATTCACTTCGACAGGGTGAACTTCACATCGAAGTCAAAGTAGTATAGGCCCTTATCGACGGGGTTCTGAATATCGGAGTAGTCCCATAGCCGCGCGATTGACTCTTTCGGAGCTGTGATTCGCCATGAATCCTCCGACTCTCGGGTAATCCTTGCCTTCGTCGTTCCCTTCCCGTTAATAGCCGCGCGTGCAGAAAACTCCCCCAACGCCCAGGGACCCATTGTCAGAACGTGCTGAACACCGTTGACGAGTAGCCACATCTCAATCCTGTCGCTATCGACGAGCACGCCCACCGGGCCAATGTCCAACGGGAAAGAAATCGTTTCGGTTTCATGGTCGTGTTTCCAGAAGGCGTGAAAGCGGCCCAAGGAATCTTTATTTGTCGGAAGCGTCTTCGCACCAGAATCTGGCAAGGGGCGGCTGAGATCGAAAACTACGGCTCGCTCGCGTGGTGTTTTGTTGTTTGGGTCCGGCTTGTTGCTTCTTGGATCGGTGAAGCCCCAAGCCTTAAGGTTCAATGCTAGACCCCCTGCGACGGAACTGCCGCTGCGGCCGTCAACGAAAAGTCCGAAGCCATCCCCCTTTAGGGAATGTCCACCGTAGATAACTGCGGACATTGAGACTCCGGGTCTCGGCTGTCCAAAGGTGGCCGACGGTGCCATCAGAAAGGTGACGCCTAGAAGGACAACGATAGGGGGCCGCGTGTGCCACGTACGCATGTACCACATGTTATCACGCCGACTTCGCGGCAATTATCGAGGGAATTCGTTCCATCACAGTGAGGAAGCGGTTCGTTAAAGGAGGCTGTGCATGAATGCGCCATCCGGAAGTTGGGCTGTTCGGCGTCAAGTTGACAGAAAACGCCCTATCCGTAGAAGTGAATCCGGACGGGGCAAGTCCGGACTCCTGACTGGCTGAATGTCGAAAGTCCAGGCGCCGGGCTTAAGCGCGGCGACATTACAGCGCCGTCAGCGAGCGGCCCGCTCTCGAAAGCCTGCCGCCTTCAGGACCTCGACGGCGCGGAACAGGCCGCCGCTGGCCACCCACAGCGTGGCGATCGCCGGCTCGTGCGGGCGAGACCGGTTCACGTTTTCGACCCCGAAGGGCCACGGCTCGAGCCCGACGGGGCGGGGCTTAAACATCTCGCGGGCCTTGCGGGCCAGCGCCTCGGGACCACCGGCCGCGGCCTGGGCCTGCTCGGCCTGGGGCAGCACGGCCAGTATTGAGGCCTTCGACACCGAGATCGAGCCGGACTCCACCTCCTGGATCAGTTCCGGGCAGCCGTCCTTCAAGACCTTGAGGGCGGAATTCACCAGGCGGGTTGAGACGTTCACGGTGGCAGCCGCGTGCGCTGCGGACCGGCCGCCCAGAGTTCGATGCAAATTTGCATCTTTCTCCAAGCGCTTACCCCTCCGCTTGATGGCTCCCGCCTCCAGCATCTTCGCCAGCCGCGCCGCCACCAGCGCCCGCTGCGATTCGTCCAGGTGCCGCCGGCGCAGGTTCAAGCTCAGCGCCAGCTCCGGCAGCGACCCCTCCCCCTCCCACGTCACAAAGCGCGGCTCGACCCCCGCCTCAAGACAGGCGCGATACCGGTTCCGCCCGTCCAGGATGCGCCCCTCGGCATCGCACAGGATCGGCTCGCGCAACCCGTTCTTCTTGATGTCGGCGACCAATTCCTCGAACGCTGTCCCGCGCATCAGCGGAAACAGCTCCGCCACAGCATGAAATTCTTTCCCCATGAGAAAACCACCCCTTTCTACCTCCATTATATGGGGCGTGTCCAGAAGAGCAGGGTCCGCGTCTGTCACAATGGAGGTGTGCTCCGC
>JACQDI010000603.1 GCA_016201195.1 Acidobacteriota bacterium
CCCTCACCAACTTCTTCATCATGGAGAGTGTATATCACCTGTACAATGACCTGTACCCGCACTTCATCAACAATGTCCCCGCCCCGGTCAACGGCTACGTGACCGCACCCGATACGCCCGGCCTGGGAATCGAGGTCCGTGACGAGCCCTTCCGCAACGGCGACGCCGTGGTCCAGACCGTCGCCGAACTGTAAAGGGAACAGGACCGTTCACGGCGAATCCGGCAGAATTTTCCCCATCTTTCCAATCACTTGCCTTCCTCCCCTCCTTCTACCCTTTGCCCACCCCCTTACCATAAGAAGAGGAGGGTTGGGCCCGCGATCCACGATCCACGGCCCACCATCACCCATGTCTTCCGAACGCCAGCTCCGCGCCAACCGCGCCAACGCCCAAAAAAACACCGGCCCCACAACCCCTGAAGGACGCGCCGCCGTGCGCTTCAACGCCCTTAAGCACGGCCTCGCCGCCCAGGAAGCCGTCCTCCCCACCGAGGACCCGCAGGCCTTCGCAGCTCTGCTCGAATCCTTTCTCGCCGACCGGCAGCCCGCCGGCCCCGTCGAGACCATGCTCGTCAAGGAGATGGCCGTCGCCGCCTGGCAGCTCCATCGCGCCCATCGGGTCGAGACCGGGGCCTTCGAAAAGCGCCTGCTCCTATACGCCCGCAATGCCGGCGAGAACGCCACCGATTCCTGCATCCTCGCCTACGCCATGCGCGAAGATTTCTGCGGCTTAAACCCCTTCGGCAGCCTGTCGCGCTACCAGGCCAAGATCGAGCGCGCCTTCTACCGCGCGCTTCATGAACTCCAGCGCCTCCAGGCCGGGCGAAATACATTTTTTGCAGAACAATACCAATCCCAGAATCGGACACCTCCGGAGGAGCCCCCGCCTGATGCCAAGCCCTCAGGCCCCAGCGACCCGCAGCACCCGGGCGAGCAGCGGGTAGGCCCGGACCCCATTCCAGCGGTGGCCCCCGTCGAAGAAGTCCACCTCCAGCCGGTCGAGCGCGTCGAAAGCGCGCCACGCCCGCCGCATCCGCGCGAGCGCCGGCTCGATGCGGTCCTTCACCATCAGCGCGTCCTGCCGGCCGACCTCCCACAAGCAGGGACGCGGCGCGATCAACGACGCGATCTCCGGCACGTCGCCGTATTGCAGCAGCCCGGGGATCACCTGCGCCCCGCAGCCGTAGCGCCAGGTGATCCGCTCCTGCATGACGTTCAGCGCCCCCGAAATCACCGCCACCCGGATCCGCGGCTCGACTGCCGCCGTCAGCATCGTCATGCGCCCGCCGTAGGAAAGCCCCACGCAGCCGAGGCGCTCCCGGTCGACCTGCGCGTGGCGGCCCAGCAGCTCCAGGCTCCACAGCGCGTCGCGCAGGTTCTCGGCCATCAGCACCTTGCCCAGAAGCTGCATGCGGATGAAGGTCACGCCGCAGGCGTCCTGCCCGCGATAGGCCCGCGGATCGTCCAGACGCCGCCCAAACGGAGTGAAGCACGGCGCCGCCACCACGTAGCCACGCCGCACCAGTTCGAGCCCGTAGTCGTAATTCGACCCCGCAATGTCTTTCTGGCGCTCCGCCGTGCCGGCAATGCCCGCCACCGCGTCATAGCCGAATTTCCCATGCCCGTGCAAAGCGAGAATCCCCGGCCGCCTCCCCGACGACTCGCCTCGCGGCGTCAGCAGATACACCGGCAGGTCGCGATGGCCCGCCGCGCGCAGCAGCAGCTCCTCGCGCCGGTGATCGTCGAGATCGACAGTCCGCTCCCGGATCGTCTCCCACCGCTCGGGCGAACGGTAGGGTCCGAGCAACTCCCCCAGCTTGGCGGCAAACGTCCGCTGCCACGCGCGGCACTCTTCGGCGGCCCCGCCTTTGAACTGCATCGCGAGCGGCGCCTCATCCGCCAGCCGGCGAATCTCGTCGTGCACAGACTGCCCCCAGGCAAGCGTCGGAAGAGCCAGCCATTGACGCCGGGTGATCCGCATGGTCCTAAATCAGGTAGTATACGGCGATGAGGATTCCAATGAGCAACCACCGAAAAACAGCCAGGCGCGATTTTCTGAAGATGCCGCTCGCGGCCGGAGCCGCCGGGGCCTTCCCCCGCGCCGCCCCCGCCCAGAAGAGGGCCATCGACGAATATGACCCTGGCAACATCAAGCTGGCCCACCGGGTCCCCGCCAACATCAGCGACGACGACCTGCTGTTCCAGAAACAGATCGGGCTGCGCTGGGCCCGCCTCGAGTTCGGCAACGAGGCGCCGTTCGAGTTGATCCGCCGCACCCA
>JACQDI010000604.1 GCA_016201195.1 Acidobacteriota bacterium
ATGAGCCGCGACCACAAGGGAGCGGTCAATGCCCGTTGACATCCGAACACGGAGTATTCTTTACTGCTCGGCAGGGCTCGGGCCCTGGCTCCGAACACGAGAGGGGGTAGAACCGATGAAACACGTTGTTTTGCTTCTGCTGGCCGCAAGTGTTGCTTTCGGCCAGGTTGTCACCGGAACTATTCAGGGTACCGTGACCGACAGCAGCGGCGGCGTGGTAGCCGGAGCCTCGGTTACAGTGCAGAACGCCGCCACCGGGTTCAAGCGAACCGGCACGACCAACGAAACCGGCGCCTACAGCCTGCCCTTCCTGCCCACTGGCGAGTACCAGGTTCAGGTGGAGTTTCAGGGCTTCCAAACGGCGGTGCGCAAGGGAGTGACGATCGCCGCCGACCAGCGGGTCGTTTTGGACTTCACCCTGGTCCCGGGCAGCGTCACCTTGTATACTGTTGGCATTCGGAAGATCACCACATGACCAGAGGCAAATCTGCTCGTTTGACGCGCTTGATCTGCGGTCTCGCTTTGGCGGCCGCAACACCGCTGTTCGCCCAGGTAGCCAGCATCACCGGCCAAGTGACCGACCCGGCCGGCGCGATCGTCCCGGGCGCCACCGTTACCGCCACGAACACGCAAACTAACATCACCACCAGCACCGTAACCACCGGCGAGGGCTATTACACGCTGCGCCAGCTTCCGCCAGGCACCTACGATCTGAAGGCAGAGAAGGGCGGCTTCGCGCCCTTCCGGCAGAGCGGCGTCGCCATCACGGTGGGTCAGGTCCTGCGTGTCGATTTCGAGATGCAACTGGCGGGTGTGGCCACCACGGTGCAGGTCGAGGCAGCCGCCCCGCTGCTCGAGAGCGAGACGTCGACGCTCGGCCGGTTGGTCGACAGCCGCCGCGTGGAGGAGCTGCCCTTGCGTGGCCGCAACCCTTACGCGCTGGCGACCATCATCCCCGGCGCGCGGGTTCCCATCACGTGGGGTGACATTCCGGTGGACATGTTCACCGACGCGCACGCGGTCATCAACGGCGCGCGCGGGAACATGAACGAGTTCCTGCTCAACGGCACTCCGAACACGAACGGGATTCAGGGCGGCGCCAATATCTTCCCCAGCGTGGACTCGGTGCTCGAGTTCAAGGTGGAGACCAACAACTACAGTGCGGAATATGGGCGCGCCGCCGGCGGCATCTTCAATGTGGTCACCAAGTCCGGGACCAATGCCTTCCACGGCGCCGCTTTCGAGTTCCACCGCAACGAGAACGTGAACGCCAACGATTTCTTCCAGAACCGCGCCGGCCAGAAGAAACCGCCCTACGTGTTCAACCAGTTCGGGTTCACGCTCGGCGGCCCGATCCGGCGCGACAAGACATTCTTCTTCGCCAACTACGAAGGCGCCCGCGAGCGGGAGGGAATCACATTCAATACCCGGGTTCCGACCTCCGCCGAGAGGGGCGGCGATTTCAGCGAAGTGCGCAACGCCCAGGGCAACCTGATTATGATTTACGACCCGCTGACGACGCGCGACGTGGGCGGCGCGCCGACGCGCGACCCCTTTGCCGGAAACCGCATCCCGTCGAACCGCATCGATCGCGCCGCCAGCGGGTTGCAGAAATTCTTCCCCGCCTCGAACACGCCGGGAGCCCGGTTCACGCTGCAAGACAACTTCATCGCGGGGGCGCCCAACAAGATCAACAAGGACATCTGGAGCGTCAAGGCGGACCACCTGCTGAGCGAAAAACAAAAGATCAGCGGGATGTTTTCCTACGACCGCTCGCCGAACATCCGGCCGAATGCCTTCGGCAACGAAGCGACGCCGACCCTTGGCCCGCAGCTCTTCCAGCGCCGCGGCGTGGTGTTTGAGGACACCTACACCATCAATCCGACCTCGGTCCTCACCTTCCGCTACGGGTTGAGCCGGCTTACCAACGAGCGGGTGCCGTTTTCCTACAAGACGGACATCACGAAGTTCGGCTTTCCAGCCTCGCTGGCCGCCGTCACGCGGATACCATGCATTCCTGTGATCAACATCACCGATTTCCAGGCCCAGTTCTCGCGGCCCAATCTGCAAACGGGCGCCATGGGCGCCTGCGACGTGATCTTTTTCGGGATCGACACGCATAGCTGGCGCGGGGAGCTGTCGAAATTCAAGGGCCGGCATTCGCTGAAAGTTGGCTACGAGTACCGGCTGTTGCGCCACAACGCCTGGCAGATCACCGAGCGCTCGTTCACCTTCGGCAACGGCTTTACACAGGGACCGACGGCGAACCGGCCCTCTGCGACCGCGGGCTTCGCCTACGCGTCGTTTCTCCTCGGCTATGCCGAGAGCGGCTCGAACCAGATTTCGCCCGCGCTCGCGGCGCAGTATCAATATCACGCGGCCTATTTTCAGGATGACTTCCGCGTCAGCCGGAAGCTGACGTTGAATCTCGGGGTCCGCTGGGAATACACGACGCCGCGCACGGAGCGGTACAACCAGGTGACCAATTTCAACTACGACGGAGCTGTGCCGCTCTCGGCGCCGGGGTTGAACCTTCGCGGCGTGCTTGCCTTCCCGGGGACCGAGGGACTCTCCCGCACCCAGCAGGTCAGTGACTGGAACAATTTCGGGCCGCGCTTCGGCTTCGCCTGGCAGCTTACCCCGAAGACGGTGCTGCGCGGGGGCTTCGGAGTCTCTTATGCGCCTTCCCAGTACAACACAGGCGCGCCGGGGACCTCCGGTTTTTCCGCCAACACGACGCACGTGTCGAGTCTTGACGGGGTCACGCCGATCCGCCAGTTCAGCGATCCGTTCCCGGTGGTCCTCGAGCCCACCGGCAGCTCGCTCGGCGCGGCCACCCTGCTCGGGCAGGCTGTGTCGTTCGTCAATCGGACCGAGCGGGTGCCCTATACCGAGCAGTGGAACATGAACCTGCAACGCGAACTGGTCAGGAACCTGGTGTTCAGCGCCGCCTACGTGGGCAGCCACGGCGTCAAACTCCCCGCCGACCGCGTGCTGAATCAACTCGCGCCGCAGTTCCTTTCGCAGGGCGACGCGCTGCGCCGGCAGGTGCCGAACCCGTTCTTCCGGCAGATCACGAGCGGGCCGGTCAGCAGCGCCACGGTCGCTCAGGCGCAGTTGCTCCGGCCGTATCCGCATTTCAGCAACGTCACCGCAACGGAATCGAACTGGGGCAATTCAATTTATCACGCGTTCCAGTCGACGCTCGAGAGGCGGTTCTCGCACGGATTCACTTTTCTTGCCTCCTACGCATTCTCCAAGCTGATCGATGACGTGGGCGGCGCGTTCGCCGGCGAGGCTACCGCCGCCACCGGCATACAGAACTGGTTTGACCTGCGCAGCGAGCGCTCGGTTTCGCCCTTCGACCAGACGCAGAGCCTGGTCATCAGCTACATTTGGGAAGTGCCGTTCCGCAAGGGGCAGGGTGTCACGAAGCTCCTCGACGGGTGGCAGATGCAGGGGTTCACGTCCTTCCAGCATGGGCCGCCGCTGGGGATATCCCAGGGCAACAACACGACGTTCTCACAAGCCGGCATCCAGCGTCCCAACTGGAATGGCCGGAACCCCAGCCTCGGTGGGGCGACCACGGTGGATCGCTGGTTTGATACGAGCGTCTTCAGCGCACCGCCTCCCTACACTTACGGTAACGCGCCGCGGATTATCTCCGGCCTGCGCGGCGACGGCACGCGCAACTTCGACATGGCCTTTGCCAAGAAGACCACGGTGAAGGAGAAGTACACTTTCGAGTTCCGCAGCGAGTTCTTCAACATTTTCAACTCACCGCGGTTTCAGGTGCCGGACACCAATTCGTCGAGCAACGGGTTTGCCCGCGCCAGCGTGCAGATCAACAAGCCGCGGACGATCCAGTTCGGGGCGAAGGTGATTTTCTGAGGTCAAAAGCTTCGGACAATGCAGCCCGCGGCAGCACGGACTTCGGGTCCCGCTCGATTGCTTTCTCAAAAGGCGGCATGGCGTGGAAAGCTCCCGACTGAGGAAATACGTCAGGTAACGCTCAATCAGGCGGCAAAGAAAACCCGTGCCAGTGACGAGAACTTTCTTCATGATAGTTAATACCGAGGCCGGTTTTGAGCGTGACATCAGAAAGCAATTGGCCAGCAACATCCGGGCATTTCCGTCGCGGTTCACTGGCGTCTGGGCCGATGGCATCAACAACTTCGATCTGTCGCTGTTCAAGAATTTCCGGCTGCGGGAGAAGTTTGCGCTGCAGTTCCGGCTGGAGAGCTACAATGCGCTAAATCACGTTCAGTTCGACGCACCCAATACTGCTCCGGCCAGCACCGCATTCGGCGCCATCACCGCCGAGAAGGGCCATGGCCAACGGCAAATCACGACGGCGCTCAAGTTGATCTTTTGAGCAACGGACGGCGTTTGCGCCGTCAAGGCGGACAGAAAACAAACGACTTGCGCGTTTGTTTCTGAGAAGAAGAAGGCGTCTGCTACGCTGGCGGGCAGACGCCGCGGCTGTCGGGACCTTTGGGTTCGCCAGGTTCTTACAGCCAGGCTTGCCGGCAGATAGGAGAGAAGTTATGAAACACATCCTTTTGCTTCTGTTGGCTGGAACTGTAGCTTTCGGCCAAGTGGTCACCGGAACTATTCAGGGTACCGTGACCGACAGCAGCGGCGGCGTGATAGCCGGAGCCTCGGTCACGGTGCAGAACACCGGCACCGGTTTCAAACGAACTGGAACCACCAACGAAACCGGCGCCTACAGCCTGCCGTTCCTGCCCACGGGCGAGTACCAGGTTCAGGTGGAGTTCCAGGGCTTCCAGACGGCGGTGCGCAAGGGAGTGACGATCGCCGCCGACCAGCGGGCCGTCTTGGACTTTACGCTGGCGCCCGGCAGCGTCACCGAAACCGTCACGGTAGTCGAGGCGGCCCCGCTGGTGAATCGCGCCTCCAGCGAATTGGGCGAGGTCTTGCAGCGCCGGACGGTGGTGGACCTCCCCC
>JACQDI010000135.1 GCA_016201195.1 Acidobacteriota bacterium
AGTAGCGAGTCATCTCATCATGTGGCGCTCATTTCCGCCGACCGCAAATTTGCGGTCGATATTTCGTTTGGAATCAGCGCCTTCAGCCGGGCGCCAACGGTGGGTGTGGCTCTCCTGCCGTATGCCGGCAGCGCTGGCCAGTCGGACCCTCCCGACCTCCTGGATCCAGGATCCACTTCTACGGATGGGGCGTTTTCCGTCCGAGTGGCGCTGACGCGGGGGTTGAGATTGATTTCTGGACCCGTGGTGACAGTTCGCACCTGACCGCGGTCCTAGCGAAGAGTCCATGAGCCGCAAGGACTATAATTCAGGGGTGCTGTCGCGGAGAGATTTCATCGGCGCACTCGCATTCTCCGCTCTTCGTGGCCAAGAGAAGAAAACGACTATGTTCGGCGACGCCGAAGCTTACGACCAGTTCATGGGCCGCTGGAGTCGTCTCGTAGCACCTTTGCTCCTGGAATTCGCAGATATTCCCAACACGGGACGAGTGCTTGATGTCGGGTCAGGGACCGGGTCATTGGCGTTCGCTATCGCCGCCCGGAAGCCCCGGTGCCATGTCCTGGGCATTGATCCCTCCAAAGAGTACGTGGCATACGCAATCAGCCGCAATCGGGTGGGCACACGAGCGAACTTCGAGATCGGCGATGCCCAACAACTGCGTTTCGCGGATGCAACCTTTCAAAGTAGTCTCTCATTGCTGGTGTTCAATTTCATTCCCGATCCGGGCAAGGCGCTCCGAGAGGTGGCGCGGGTAACCAAATCTGGAGGGCGAATTGCAGCCGCCGTGTGGGACTATGGCGCGGGCATGCGAATGCTTCGTGTTTTCTGGGATTCCGCAGTGAGCATAGATCCACAAGCTGAAGCGTTTGATGAGAAACAAATGCCGTTGTGCCGCGCAGGCGAACTATCGGAGTTATGGAAGAAAGCTGGACTCACGAGTGTTGACGAGCGGCCATTAGACATCACGATGCGATTCCCATCGTTCGCAGATTATTGGGATCCGTTTCTGCTCGGACAGGGTCCCGCGGGCTCTTATATTCACCGTCTTGAGCGCGCTCGTCTGGAGATCCTGCGGGGTGAGCTGAAACGTCGGTTACAGATATCTGCGGAGAATGTCTCATTCGATCTACCCGCGCGCGTATGGGCTGTGCGTGGCGCCGTCCGGATTCGTGGGTGAAAGAGGTGTCCGCGGCGAAATGCGCCTGAACAGCCGTGGCGAGTTTGTATAGCTCCTATGTGCCGTCCGTTTGACAGGTTAGTCCGCCCAAAGGGACGCGTAGTCGGCGTCTCGTAGAAGTGGCCCGGCAAACAGCCAATGCGGGTTAACCTGCGATATGCTGTGTGTTTACTAAGAGCATACCTGTCAAGCAATGGGCCATAACCGGCCCAACCGGCCCGTGGCCTCGGTGGCTTGGGGGAGCCGCCCTGCAAGAACAAAAAAAGCTGCAAGCCTGGATTCGCTCCTCGTACTCCAGACTGAGGCCCGGCACTTTTTGGGCCGGCCTGCCGTCTACAACGGCAGGACAAAGCCGGAAGGGCAGAAAGGAGACTACTTATGAAATCACTCGGGATTGGTGTGCTTGCAGTCGCCCTCCTGATGGGCGGCACGGTCGGGGACAGGAACGATCCGGCCACGGGGGCCGTGGAGAAGGGGATCCGGTGGCTGGTCTCGGTGCAAGGGCGAGACGGCGGCTGGGGACAGGACGGAGGCGAAACGTCGTTCGTGCGCGTCGGGGAGCGCCTGGAGTCGAGCGGCAATGACGTGGCCAACACGGCCGTGGCCGCGGCCGCGCTGCTGCGCGCCGGGAATACTCCCACCTCGGGGCCGTACCGGGAGTCGCTGCGGCGGGCGGTCGAGTTTATCCTGCGTAACGTCGAGGAGAGCCCGGAGCAGGGCCTGGCGGTTACGCGCGTAACCAACACCCAGATCCAGCGCAAGCTGGGGCCCTACATCGACACGTTCCTCACCTCCATGGTGCTGGCGGAGTTGGACGGCAACATGGGCGACGCCCGCGCCAACCGGCGTGTGCGCGCGTCGCTCGAGAAGTGCGTGGCCAAGGTCGAGAAGAATCAACTGAAGGACGGAAGCTGGAACCTGGCCGGCGGCTGGGCGCCGATCCTGGGCACGTCGATGGCCTCGCGCAGCCTGTACGTGGCCCAGCAGAAAGGGGTGAAGGTCGAACCGGTGGTGGTGGCCCGCGTGGATGAGTACACGAAGAAGAGCGTCGTCGTGGGCGGCGTCCCCGGCGGAGTCGTAGGGGGCGTGATGGGGGGCGTCGCCGCAGCCGTGCCTGCCGCGTCGGCCGGTGTACCCCTCTATCAGAGCGCCCAGGCACTCGAGCAACTGAGCCGCACGCCCGCCGACCGGGCGAAAAACGCGGCCGAGATCCGCTCCGTGGTCAAAGAGCTTTCGAACGCACGGTTCCTGAACGGCTTCGGCTCAATGGGTGGCGAGGAGTTCTTCTCTTACCTCAATATCAGCGACAGCCTGCGTCGCTCGGGCGGCCCGGAGTGGACCCAGTGGAACGGTCAGATCAAGAGCCGCTTGGTGCGGTTGCAGAACGATGACGGCACCTGGGCCGGGCATCACTGCATCACCGGGCGCGTCGCAGTGACCAGCGCGGCTGTACTGACGCTGATGACGGAAAGGAAGTGAAGCCGCCAATCTCACGCCAGGAAGCAAAGGGCGCAAAGCACGGAAAGATCGGAGCGGTTTTTCTTTGCGTCTTTGCAGCCCTTGGCGTCTTGGCGTGCTCGCACGGGCGGCCGGCTCTGGAAAAAGCGGCTCGGTATTTGTGGAGCCAGCAGGCTGAGGACGGCGGCTGGCACAGCCGGACTTACGGATACCTGAAGTCCGGGCAGTCGTTGACGCCGTTCGTACTAGAGGCGCTGTTGCAGGTCGAGGCGCCGCCAGGGGACAGGGTGGACCGGGCCCTGGCGTTCATTAAGAACCATGCACTCGATCCGGCGTCGGACGATTACCCGAACTACTCGGCGGCCCTGGCCGTGCTGGCGATCAGCCGGGCGCAGCGGCCGGGCTGGGAGCTGGACGTGGCGCCCGTGGTCGAGTATCTGCGCGCGCAGCAACTCACCGAGCAGAACGGCTGGCGGCCCGAGGAGACAGCTTACGGGGCCTGGGGCATGGGCGGCGAACGGCGCAGGCCTCCCAACCCGGGCCATGTCGATCTCTCCATGACTCGCTATGTATTGCAAGGACTGGCGGCCGCCGGGGTTCCGCCGGGCGACCCGGCGTTCGAGAAAGCGCTGGTCTTTGTCGAGCGCTGCCGGAATCCCGACGGGGGTTTTATTTTCTCGCCCGTTGTCGTCGACGCCAACAAGGCCGGCCTCGATGGCGCCCGCTACCGCAGCTACGGCACGGCGACGGCCGACGGCATCCTGGCGCTGCGGGCGATGGGGCGCTCCGACGGGGAGGCGCAGCAGTGGCTCGCGGCGCATCATCGCCGGGACCGAGCGGCGGGGTTTGTCGGCGATGCCTACCAGCTCTGGGCCCGAGGGCTGCGTTTTTACTACGCGGCGGCGAGCGCAGAGGCCTGCGGGCTGCCGTCCGATCTCGAAAAGACGCAGAGGGCCGATGGAAGCTGGTCGAACTCGGAGAGCCTGGTGAAAGAGGACGATCCGTTGATCGCGACTGCGCTTGCGGTGCGGGCGCTGGTTAGGAGGCAGTACGCCTCACCACACCAGCGGCCGGCAGCAGTTGGCGTAGGCCGCCTTGCCGGCTGTGTCGGTTGGGCCGGTGGACCCGGGGCCGCCGGCGGCGACGTAGCCATGGCTTGCGCCGGAGTGATCCGGGCTCACCCAAAATGAGTACAGGCGCGCGTGCCGCAGGCGAAAGCGGAACTTTACCGGCTTACCGGCGAATGCGGCCAGGTCGGCCGCATCCTTCCACTTCACCTCTTGGAGCGTGTTGTCGGTGTGGAGCGGAATGGAGCGGGCGGCCACCTTTCCGGTCGGGTCGAGAACCTCCACGCGCAGCTCTCCGGAGGCGGCGTCGGCATTCACGAACAGGTGCTTGCCTGAGAAGCGCTCCGGAGGCGGCGTCGGCATTCACGAACAGGTGCTTGCCTGAGAAGGGCAGAGGTCGGGTGGTCAGCGAGCCTTCCAGGGCGCCGGCGTCCATGGAGGCAAAACCGTCGCGGCGCAGCGTGGCCAGGCCCGTACTGGTGATGCCCGAGTCGCGGAAGCCGGCCAGGCCCGCCCGGCCGCTCACGTAGAAGTACAGCCGGTCGCCCACCACCAGGCAGCCGCCGCCTGCCGATTGCACGTTGGACCAGTTCCAGTCCCCGTGGCGCTCGGAAACCGGGATGAAGGCGCGGCGGGAGGGCCGGTCCCAGTGGAACCCGTCGCGGCTGAAGCCCAGCACGACCTCGTTGGGCTTGCCGCGGTCGGTCGGCTGCCCACGCCAGATGCTGAAGAGGCCGAGCACGATGCTCTCGTAGGCCACCGCGTCCAGGTTGTAGAGCTGCGGCTGGACGTTGAGGTCCACGCGGCGCGGGTCGAGCCGGTCGGCGCCCACCCACGGCGTGGGCTGGCCGCGCTTCCAGAGCCGTGTCCCCTCCACCACGTCCGCGTGCTCCCAATACCGGCGGAAGCGTCCCACGGTCTGCTGGTCGGTATCGCGCAGGCTGAACACCCAAACCTTGCGAAACGGGTTCCAGAAGAAGGTCGTGCGGTCGTCGCAGGAGACGCTTTCGGCCACCGCATCGCCCCAGTGCACGCCGTCGGCCGAGAAATGCAGGTAGAGCGGCTTGAGATGGCCCGCCGAATAAAGGAACTTGTATCGCCGCCGGGCATCTTTCTCTTCGAGGTCGAGCCACACGGTGGCCGAGTCGCGCCGGCCGATGTGAACCGTGTTGGTTCCCGGGCGCACGTCGAGGGCAGGCTTTTCCCACCGCACGCCGTCCTTCGAGGCGGCGTATAGTGTCGCATTGTGACCCATGTACCACATCTTCAACAGGCGATCGGCGGGGTCCCACCAGACGCCGTCGCTGAATGGCATGGCCCAGCCGGCGGTCCCCTCCAGTTCCCAGGGCTGGTCCGGCTTGAGAACCGGATTGCCCAGGTAGTACTCGGCGGCGTGGAAGGTGCGGCGCAGGGTCGTTTCTTCAATCAGGAAGTGGTCGACAAACAACTGGCGTCCGGCGTCGATGGGAATTACGTCGGGGGGAGAAACCAGATAGGGGGGCGTTTCCGGAGGCTCCACCGTCAAGGGAGCGAGGTGCGGCGGCCAGTCCGCCGGCAGGCGAATCCCGTTGTACAGCGTTTCCGCCGCGAGCGCCGCCGTCATGGCGAGCAGGCAAAGGAAGCGGATCATCAGAATACAGAATACAGAAAACAGAACACAGAATTCAGAAGTCAGGAGCTCGCGCCCAGCGGGTTCTTCTGTATTCTGTATTCCTCGTTCGCTTTGCTATCATAAAAGGGTGCGCACTGAAATGCTGGCTGCCGTGCTTTACGGCCGAGAGGAACTGCGGGTAGAGTCGGTCGCCATTCCACGAGTGGGACCCTCCGATGTGTTGGTGAAGGTGAACGTGGCGCTGACGTGCGGGACTGACGTGAAGGTGTACCGCCGCGGGTACCACGCGCGCATGAT
>JACQDI010000108.1 GCA_016201195.1 Acidobacteriota bacterium
CTCGACCCTGGTGCTGTGGGGCGGGGAGTTCGGCCGCTCACCGGAAGCCCAGGGCGGCAAGGGCCGCGACCACCACAACCTCGGCTTCAGCATGTGGATGGCCGGCGGCGGCATCAAGGGCGGCCAGATTGTGGGAGCTACCGACGACATCGGCCTGCACGCCGTCCAGGAGCGCCACCACTTCCGCGATGTGCACACCACCGTCCTCCACCAGTTGGGTCTCAGCCAGGACGCCCTGAGCTTCCTGCACCAGGGCCGCAAGGAGCGGCTCACCGAGGTGCACGGGGAGGTCATTGGGTCCATTGTGTGATTTGGTGATTTGTTGATTGTGATTTCCAGCCCAAGTTTTGGCCCAACCTTCGCCGCTTCCTAGAAACCCCAAGCCGTCAGCAGTCTATTGTTAAGCGGGACGAAGCGAAATTATTCCTGCAAGGAGAAGCGCGAACTCAGTGATTGAGGGAAGCCCGCAGATTCAAAACTATGAGGTCTCCAACTCGACCTTCCACAAGGTCGCTGCTCGGGCAGCGGCCTGAAGCGAGCAGGTCTCTTCGGCGCAGCGGGGGAGGATGGCTCCCCCGCTTTCTGCGAACAAGATTGGTTTGACGTACTGTCGGGGCAAGCAGTCTTGCCTGCGAGGCGGTTGGGTGTATAGTATTTGACTTGATCCAGGACGCCAAAATGAAAGTCTCTAAGCTTTCCCGCCGGAACTTTCTCCGTGCCGCCGCCACTTCAACCGCGGTGGGTGTGCTGGCCGCCCAGGAACGGCGCGGCTTGAAGATCTTCATGCACTGCGACATGGACGGCTCGAGCGGCATCTTCACCCGGGAACAGGCCTGGTATTGGGAGAATGGCGTGCGAGAGCACATCGCCGCCGAAGCCCGTGAGCTTTTCACATCCGACGTCAACGCGGCCAGCGCGGCGGCGCTGGCGGCTGGCGTGAGCGAACTGATCGTCTGCGACACGCAACACGGCGGGGGCAACCTCATACGGGAAAAGTTGCTGTCCGATCCCCGCATCACGTACCTGTATCGAAGCGTCGGGATGGAGAATGGCAAACGCCGCTGGATGCCGGGCCTCGATCAGACCGTCGCCGGACTGATGCTGCCGGGTCACCATGCCAAGGCGTTCACGGAAGGGGCGTTCCTGCCGCATACGTGGAGCTTTGAATGGGTAGACTTCACGATCAATGGGCAAAGCGTCGGCGAGATCGGAATCGAAACGTGCTACGCCGGCCATTGGGACGTGCCGCTCATTTTTGTGCAAGGCGACGAGGCAGCCTGTTACGAGGCACGGCAGCAGTTCCCGGGAGTCGTCACCACGGCCGTCAAGCGGGGGACGACCGAGTCGTGTACGGGCCTGGACCCCGATGCCGCCCACCGGGAGACTGCACGAGGGGTTACCGAAGCCATCGCGGGCCTGCGGGCCGGCAAGGTGCGTCCTTACAAGCCTGCTCTGCCCATGACCATCACGCTGCGAATGAGAACCATGGATGGCGCCGCCAAAGCCGCTCAACGGCCGGGCGTCCTGCGGGTGGACGATCACACGGTGGAAGCTCGGGTGGGCAGGCAAGCGGACGTGGTGAAGTGGCTGCTGGGCACCGGCCTCGATATGACGCCGTGAACTACTCCCCGGCGGGAGAGAGGATGGGGAGCAAGTCGGGCTCGCCGGTTTCGACCGTGTCGCCGTCGAGCGCCAGGAACCGCGTATCAAGCAGGCGGGAGGTGTCCAGCTTGCCCATGGCCGAGAGAATGTTTTCGAGCACGTGGGGGTACTCCTGCTTGAGTTGGGCGAGGTAGTCGCGCAGCGAGCGGCGGACGGCGCCGGTCCTCTGGGAGCAGCCGCAGGGGATCAGCGGGAACTGCTTTTGCGCGGCGTAGGCGGTGGTGATCTCCTCGCTCACGTAAACCAGCGGGCGCACCAGGCGGAAGTCGCGCTCGCGCGAGTAGGCCACCGGGGGCAGGGCGCTGATGCGGCCGGTAAAGAGCGTGTTGCGCAGCAGGGCCTCGCAGAAATCGTCAGCCGTGTGGCCGAAGGCGATCACGTTGGCGCCCAGGCCTCGGGCGATCTCGTAGACCGCGCGGCGGCGGTAGCGGCTGCACAGGTCACAGCCGTGATCGGGTTGCTCCTCGAGGAGGCGAAAGGACGGCGCGTCGTGGAAGTAGGTCCAGGAGACGCCGCGCGCTTTCATGTAGTCGCCGAGCGGAGCCACCGGGCGCAGGAATTTGCCCTGCTCCACGGTGAAAGCGCATACGGTGAACCGGGCCGGCGAGCGTTTCTGGAGCAGCAGCAGCGCTTCGAGCAGGGTCACCGAATCCTTGCCGCCGGAGACGGCCACGGCGACACGATCCCCGTCGCGGATCATCTTGAACTTGCCGATGGCCTCGCCCACGCGGCGCAGCAGCATCCGCTCGAGTTGTTCGGGATTCTTCAATTCTTCATTGATGGGCAAGCCAGAGGCTTACCCCACAGGCTATTATATAATGCCTCCTATCGGAGGCAGCCATGCGGACCAAGTCCGAGATTGCGCGCGCGCTCGAGCGTTATGAGTCCGGCCGGATTGAGCGGCGGGAGCTGTTTCGGTTGCTCAACCGGCTGCTGGGGGGCTACGCGGCGACTCACCTGTTACTGGAATCGAGCGGCGTCGCCCCGGGCTTGCTCGCGGCCCAGGAATCTCAGAAAGCCAACGTCGATTCCGAGACCGTACACTACAAC
>JACQDI010000465.1 GCA_016201195.1 Acidobacteriota bacterium
CAAGCCTGCACGCTCCAGCCCGGCGCAGATTACATACTTCAAGTCGTGCGGCCTCGCCGTGCATGACGCGGTAGCCGCAGGCATCGCCCTCGAGCAGGCCACCGCGCGCAATCTGGGTACACTGGTAGAACTGTAGTACTACTGTCTTATAAATGCTAGAGTCGCTGCCAGTGGATGGCCGAGCCTACATCACGAATTTGGGTCTCGTTGGTACAGAGGGCGCTTTCTTGGGTCGGATCCAGGTCGAGGTGCGCTTCTCTGCTGGCGTGAACCCGGCTCAGCTTCGGCCGGCCTGAACCGCAACGGCCGCCCCGCGAGCATTGCGCTCGACGAGCGCCTGGGCCACCGGCGCAAGCTGCTGGAGCTGCGCCGCCGAAAGCGCGGAGACAAACGGCAGCAAGGGCCCGGTCTGAGCCACCCAAGCCAGATCCACCGCGTGGTGGAGCACCCGGGAAGGACCCCAGGAGTCGCGCAAATCTTCCAGCGGCAGAAACGCCTCGCGCACCCGCTCCGCCCCCTCGTAGTCCTGCGCGGCGCACGACCCGAGAATCTCGTTGCTCAACCGCGGCGCCAGGCACCCCGACCCGGTGGTGAACCCCGGCAGATGGAAGTCCCGCATGTGCACCACCGCCGGCCGCTCCCCAACGCCGCTGATGACCTTGTTGCGGTCCACGCGCTTCAGCAGGCCTTCCAGGTACGGGTCCTGCCGGGGATTCGGCCACACCACCGCGTACTTGATCGCCACGCAGACGCGGTCGGCGACGAGCTTCGCGACCACGTCCAGGCCGGCCTCCTGGTCGGCGCCGAGGTTGCTCTCATCCTTCAGGTACAGGATCAGCGGCGTGGCGGCCGCGTCGGCGATGTCGCGCAGCCCCAGCTCCAGGCCCACCGCGTCGCGCGGATCACCGCACGGCAGCATCATCATGCACGGAAAGCGGCGCTTGCGCACCAGCGGCGTCTGGTCCATGGCCCGCCCGTAGGAAGGTCCCACGCTCGGAATCGCCAGCGCCTGGTCCGGGAAGCCGGTGAGCCAGTCCAGCAGTTCCTCGTAGTCGGCGAGCGAAATGTGGTAGAGGAACGCGTTGCCCCCGTAAAGGAAACGCGTGATGCCGCCCTCCGCCATGTGCCGGACCAGCCGGTCGTTTTGCTCGAAATCAATCGAGCGTCGGGAGTCGTGCCGGCGCGCCAGCGGCGGCACCGGAAACACCCCGCGCAAATCCGCCGGAGAGATCGGGGTGGTTCTCATGCGCTCAGGTGTTTATTGAGAACGTTCTGGACTTTGTCTTTGCCCACCGCGCCGACAATCTGCTCGGCTACGGCGCCGCCCTTGAACAGCAGCAGCGTGGGAATACCGCGGATCTGAAAACGCCCCGCCGTGGCGGGGTTGTCATCGACGTTGAGCTTGCCGATCTTGGCCTTGCCCGCGTATTCGGTGGCGATGGCATCAATCGTCGGCGCCATCATCCGGCACGGACCGCACCATTCCGCCCAGAAATCCACCAGGACCGGGACATCCGATCTCAAAACATCCGTGTCAAACGAAGCGTCCGTAAAGTGATGAACGTTTGCTCCAGCCATGCGTCCGTTTCCTCGCAACAATCAAGAGAATACCAACACCCATTATAGATGAGCCAGGCCTCCAAAAAGACTCATCTCCCTCGGGCCGTCACCAGGCCCTCATAGAGCTGGATATAGTGCGCAGCGGAGGCGCCCCACGAGTAGTCCTGGCGCATTCCGTTCAGCATCAGCTTGCTCCACAACTTTGGCTTGCGGTACAAAGCCAGCGCGGCCCGGATGGCCTCCATCATGGCCTTCCCGGAATACGACCCGAACTTGAATCCCGTGCCCTGGCCGCCCTCGCCGTCGAAGGGCTGCACGGTGTCGTCGAGGCCGCCGGTCGACCGCACCACCGGCACCGTTCCGTATTTCAGGCTGTAGATCTGGTTCAGACCGCACGGCTCGTACCGGCTGGGCATCAGGAATATGTCAGCGCCCGCCTCGATCTTGTGGGCCACCGCGTTGTCGTAAGCGATGCGCACCGCAACCTTTTCCGGATATTGCGCCGCCAGCTTGCGGAACAGCTCCTCGTAGATCGCGTCGCCGGCGCCCAGCACGACTATCGTCAGGTCCCCGGCCATCAACTCCCCGGCCGCCTCGGCGATCAGATCGGCGCCCTTCTGCACCGTCAGCCGCGACACGATGCCGACCAGCGGCCGGTCCGCCCTCGCCTCGGGCAGCCCGAAAACCTTCAGAAGATCCAGCTTGCACTTTTGCTTCCCGGTCAAGTCCTCGGGGCTGTAGTTGGCCGCCAGAAACTTATCGGTGGCTGGATCCCACTGGCTGTAGTCCACGCCGTTGAGTATCCCGCTCAGCACCAGGCTGCGGTGTCGCAGCAGGCCGTCCAGGCCGAACCCGTACTCCTCGGTCTGGATCTCCCGCGCGTAGCCCCGGCTGACGGTGTTGATCGCATCGGAATAGACCAAGCCTGCCTTGAGCAGGTTGACCTTGCCGTAGAACTCCAAGCCGTCGATATGGAACAGATGCTCGGGGAGCCCGACGTGGCCCAGCATCTCCCGCCCAAACAGTCCCTGATAGCCGAGGTTGTGAATGGTGAACAGCACCGGAGCCCGCGCCGGGGATTTGGCGTAGACCGAGTGGAGCAGCGCCGGCACTAGCGCGCTCTGCCAGTCGTGGCAGTGGAAGATGTCGGGATGAAAATCCAGTTGCGCGATCTCGATCGCCGCCCGCGAAAACAGGGCGAACCGCTCGGCATTATCCGGATAATCGCTCTCCGGCGTGGCGTACAGAGCGGGCCGATCGAAGAAGGCCGGGTACTCGACGAAATAGAATTTCACCCCGTGCTGAACCAACGCGCGCACGGCCGGAAAGCAAGTCTCCGCTCCCAGCGGGACAGTCAGACCCGGGAAGACAGTCGCCGCGCCATCCAGCCGCGTCATGCGGTATAGCGGCAGCACCACCCCCACCTCGTGCCCCAGCGCATGCACCGCCTGGGGCAACGCCCCCACCACATCGGCCAAGCCTCCCGTCTTCGAAAACGGCACCGCCTCGGAAGCTACCATTAGGATTTTCATGATTTGTCAGTCGGACCGTCGAAGGTTATTCTTCAGGCTACTGAACTCCAGCCGGAAAAGTCAAAAGCAGGAACCCTACTGCACCAGCAACCTGGCGCTGTGCACCACCGCCACAACATCGATCCGAGCTTCCGAGGGAACGACCCGATAGATAATCCGATAGGGTAGGTGAATCAATTCACGCCGGTCTTTTCTGACTGACTTCGTCCAGTTGACGGGGAACCTTCTTTCGCCCAAACACAATCTCCTTCAACTGACGCATCACCTCGTGGTTGGGGTAGACTTCCCCTCTCTCCGCTTCTCGTATTCCGCGGTCCACTTTCTCAAAAAGCTCCAGCCGCTCGAGCCGGCGTTCGTACTCCTCCACACTTTCCAGGACGGCCGCCGGCCGCCCCCGCTGGGTGACCACCACCGGTCTCCGCGTCTTCCGCAGCCTCCCCAAAATCTTGGCATACCGCTCTTCCCTCCTGACTCCTGTCTGCTGAGTCCGGTATTCTATAGTTATGTCCTTCGCCACGGTCCCCGAAGCCATCGAAGAAGTCCGCGCCGGGCGGATGATCGTCGTGGTCGACGACGAGGACCGCGAGAACGAGGGCGACCTCACCATCGCCGCCGAGAAGGTCACCCCGGAGATCATCAACTTCATGGCCAAGCACGGCCGGGGGCTGATCTGCCTGGCGCTGACCGAGGAGCGCCTGCAATACCTGCGCATCCCGCTGATGGCCGAGCAGAACACCTCGCTCTACGGCACCGCCTTTTGCCAGTCGATCGACGCTAAGCAGGGCGTGACCACCGGGATTTCCGCGGCTGACCGGGCGCGCACCATCCAGGTGGCGATCGACCCGGCCTCCACCGCCGCCCATCTCGCCCGCCCCGGCCACGTGCTCCCGCTGCAGGCCCGCAAGGGGGGCGTGCTCGTGCGCGCCGGCCAGACCGAGGCCTCGGTGGATCTGGCCCGCATGGCCGGCCTCGTCCCGGCCGGGGTCATCTGCGAGATCATGAACGACGACGGGTCGATGGCCCGCGTGCCGCAACTGATCGAGTTCTGCGCCCAGCATGGTCTCAAGATGCTGACCATCGCCGACCTGATCCGCTACCGCCTCCAGCATGAGCGGTTTCTGCATCGCATCGCCGAGGGCGCCGTCGAGACGCGGTTCGGCGAGTTCCGCACCATCGCCTATCAGAGCGACCTGGATCCGGAGATCCATGTGGCGCTGGTGCGGGGCGAGGTCCAAAACGCGGAGTCGGTCCTGGTGCGGATGCACTCGCGCTGCCTGCTGGGCGATGTGTTCGGATCGACGCGCTGCGAATGCCGCGAACTGATCGAGCGCTCGCTCGAGCGGATCGCCGCCGAAGGAAGAGGGGTGCTGGTCTACCTCCACCAGACCGGACCCGGCTACAGCCTGGAACCCGCCGCCGAAGGCGAGAAGCGCATGGTCGCCCACCGCCCGGAGGCCGCCCCGCGCCGCCTCCAGTACGAGTCCGGCATCGGCGCCCAGATCCTCTCGGACCTCAAGCTCCGCACCATCCGCCTGCTCACCAATCACCCCCGCAAAATTGTCGCTCTGGAAGGATTTGGGATCCGAATCGTGGATCAGGTCCCGGTTTCCTGTGTGAGGAGCCAAAGCTAGAAAGCCACAGAGACACAGAGGACACAGAGCAAAAGAAAGGCGTGTTCTCTGTGTCCTCTGTGTCTCTGTGGCTTTCTATTCGTAGCGCAAAGCTTCGATCGGATCCAGCCGCGCCGCTTTCCGCGCCGGGTACAGGCCGAAGAAAATCCCCATCGCCGCCGAGAACAGGACCGCGATGCCGATCGACACCGGGGAGATCGTGCTCGGCCACTCCATCACATTAGCCAGAACACGCGAGGCGGCCAGGCCGAATACCACGCCGAACAGCCCGCCGAACAGGCTCAGAACCATGGCTTCGGTGAGGAACTGCGCCTCCACGTCGCGCTCGGTGGCGCCGATGGCCATACGCACGCCGATCTCCCGGGTGCGCTCGGTCACCGACACCAGCATGATATTCATGATTCCGATGCCGCCCACCAGCAGCGACACCGACGCCACCGCCCCCAGCAGCAGGGTCATCACCTGGCCGGCCTGGTCGGCGAGCTGCGCGGCGTCGGCCATGTTCCGCACTCCGAAATCATCCTCCTGCTCCGGCCGGATCCGGTGGCGCTCCCGCAGCAGGTCCTCGATCTGCTTCTGAGCGAGCCCCGTCGCCTCCTTCGAGACGGCCTGCACATACATGCTGTTCAGCCAGTTGGTGCCCAGCACCTTCTTCTGGGCCGTGGTGTAGGGCATGAAGATCTGGTCGTCCTGGCTGAAGCCCATGCCGCTCTGGCCTTTTTCGCCGGCCACACCCACCACCCGAAACGGCAGGTTTTTGATGCGCACCGTTTTGCCGATGGGATTCTCCTCCCCGAACAGGTTTTTGCGGACCTCCGCGCCGATCACCACTACGTTGTTGTTCAGCTCCACGTCCTCAGTGGTGAACGACGTGCCGACGGTCATGGTCCAATCTTTGACCACGAAGTAAACCGGCTCGGTGCCGTTGATGCGGGTCTGCCAGTTCTGGTTGCCGTAGATCACCTGGGCGCCGCCCATCACGCCGGGCGCGGCGGCTTTCACCGCGCTGCACTCCCGCACGATGGCCTGCATGTCCTCCACGATCAGGGTTCGCGTGCTGCCCCAGCCGCCGTGCATGTGGCCCGAGCGGCCCGAGCCGGCAAATACAGACAGGGCGTTCGACCCCAGCGAGGCGATCTGGACCTGCATCTGCTTGTTGGCGCCCTGTCCCACGCCCACCATGGTGATCACCGAGCCCACGCCGATGATGATGCCCAGCATGGTGAGCGCCGAGCGCAACTTATGGCGAGCCAGCGCCCGCCAGGCGATTTTCACGATTACCACTAAGTTCATGACCCCTCCTCGCCCTCCAGGTCCTCGCCGATCACGGGCAAGTGCGGCAGCACCTCCGCCGCGATCAACGGATTCTCCGCCGGCGCGTCCTGGCGGATCTTGCCGTCCCCGAAGATCACCGTGCGTTTGGCGTAACAGGCGATATCCGGCTCGTGGGTCACCAGCACAATCGTCAGCTCGCTCTCCGCGTTGAGCTTTTGGAGAATGTCCATAATCTCCA
>JACQDI010000466.1 GCA_016201195.1 Acidobacteriota bacterium
GGCAGCCCCGGCCGCCGGCGAAGCCGCCTCCGCCGAAGGCCAGGAAGCAGTGCCCGCGGCCGCGCCGGAAGCAGCGGAAACCACCAAGGCGGCCCCGGCGGGCATGACCAAGCCCGAATCTGATAAGATGACTCTTCCGGGTCTGCCGGAAGCAGAGGACGTTTCGGCCGAGGCTCCTGAAGAAACAGGGGAACCGCGGCCAGAGTAAAATTGTGTTTTGAGCGCGCAATCCGAGGTTTCGACAATGATGACTTAACCGCGGGGATAGGCTGTTTCGTACTTTTCTATGTCAAAAATTCGAATCAACGACTTGGCGAGGGAACTGGAAGTCAAGGCGAACGCGATCTTAAGCCTGCTGCCCGCGCTGGGCGTTACTGAGAAGAAGACGCACTCCAGCTCCGTCGATGAGGACGTTGCAGAGAAGGTACGAAGGCATTTTCAGAACGGTGGCGGCGCGCAGGTGGCGGAGGCAGCTCTGCCCACTTCTGCGACCGCTGCCGAAGTTGCACATCCCGCGGTAGTCGAAGAAGCACTCAAGCAACACGCCACGATCGTTCCGCACCCGATCAGCCCCCTGAAGCCGCCGCTGCGCGCCGCCGGCGCCCCGTTCATAGCGCCCCTGGCCAAGGCGGCGCCTCCCGCGGGGCCGCCGCCCCCGGCCATGGCGGCTGAGGCGGTGGCCGAGCCGCTTCACCCGCCCGTCCCGGCGGTCAAGCCGATTCCTGCCGCCCCAGCGACCGGCCAACCAGTCGCCACTGGCCCGCGAACGCCCATGCCAGCCCCGTCTGGACCGCCGGCGATTGGAATGCCGCCGCGACCCGCCGGTCCCGGGGTTCGTCCCGCGCTGGCGCCAGGGCAGGCGGCCCGTCCTCTGGCGGGCCAGCCGCCGCTTCGCCCGGTGGTGCCCCCGCGACCCGACCTGGCGCCGAAGCTACAGGCCGCCGCGCCCGGAATGCCGGCCGCTCGCAAGCCCCTGTCTCCGACGCCCGGCCAACCAATCTTCCAGCGTCCGGTTCGTCCCGGCATGCCCACACGGCCGTCGCCCGGCGCGTCGCGCCCGGGTATGCCCATGGCTCGTGGCGCCGCCGGTGCGCGCCCGGCCCCGCGCCCCATGCACCCTACCTCCCGCACCCCGCGGGTCGGAGCGGGTATCGCTCCCCCCACTGGGCTGCCGGCGCAGCAGCGCCGCCCGCAGCATCGCCCGGGCTACCAGCGCGCCGCCCGCGATCGCGAGGCCGAGCAGGAAGCCAAGATCCTGCAACGCCGCACCCAGCCGCGCGTCCAAGCGCCCGAGGAGCCGCCGCCGATCACCCGCGACATTACGGTCAGCGAGGGCATCACCGTCAAGGAGCTCTCCGAAAAGCTCGGCGTCAAAGCCAGCGCCGTCCAAAAGAAGCTGGTCGACAAGGGCGTGTTCGCCACCATCAACCAGACCCTCGACCAGAAGACCATCAACGAGCTGGCCGCCGCCTTCGGCGCCTCCACCTCCACCGTCACCTTCGAGGAAGAGGCCATGCAGGACGTCCAGCATGCCGAGGAACCTACGGAGCTGGTGCCCCGCGCCCCAGTGGTCACCATTATGGGCCATGTGGACCACGGCAAAACCTCGCTGCTCGACGCCATCCGCGAAACGGAGGTCGCCGCCCACGAGGCCGGCGGCATCACCCAGGCTATCGGCGCCTACCAGGTGGAGCACAAGGGCCGCAAAATCGTCTTCATCGATACCCCCGGCCACGAGGCGTTCACTCGTATGCGCTACCGCGGCGCCAAGGTCACCGACTTGGTCGTCCTGGTCGTCGCCGCCGATGACGGCGTAATGCCTCAGACCCTCGAAGCCATCGACCACGCCCGCGCCGCCAAGGTCCCCATCCTGGTGGCCATCAACAAGATCGACAAGCCCGACGCCCAGCCCGAGCGCGTCAAGCAGCAGTTAGCCGACCGCGGCCTGCTCGCCGAGGATTGGGGCGGCGAGACCGTCATGGTTCCCGTCTCCGCCAAGGCCAAAACCAATCTCGACCTGCTGTTGGAAATGATTCTGCTGATGGCCGACATCCAGGAGAACAAGGCCAACCCCACCCGCCCCGCCATGGGCACCGTGCTCGAGGCCAAGCTCGATCGCGGCCAGGGACCGGTGGCTACCGTGCTCGTGCAGAACGGCACCCTGCGCGTCGGCGAATTCTTCATCGTCGGACAGGTGTTTGGCAAAGTGCGCGCCATGCTCGATGATCGCGGCCGTCCGGTCAAGGAAGCGCCGCCCTCCACTCCGGTCATCGTCCTCGGCCTCGAGGATCTGCCCGCGCCGGGCGACTCCTTCCAGGTGGTCACCGACACCGCCAAGGCCAAGCAGATCGTCACCTACCGCGAATCCAAGTCCCGCGAGTTGGCCATGGCCAAGAGCTCGCGCATGACGCTCGAGGCCCTGCACGAGCAGATGCGCGCGGGCGATGTCAAGGAGCTGTATATCATCCTCAAGTGCGACGTGACCGGCTCGGTGGAGGTCCTCAGTGACACGCTCACCAAGCTCTCCACCGACAAGGTGAAGATGCGCGTGCTGCACAGCGGTGTGGGCGCCATCTCCGAATCCGACGTGCTGCTGGCCGCTGCCTCCAACGCCATCATCGTCGGCTTCAGCGTGAGGCCCGAGCGCACCGCCGCGGTGGTGGCGGAGAAGGAAAAGGTCGATATCCGTCTGCACACCGTCATCTACGACGTCACCGACGAGATCAAGCGCGCGATGACCGGCCTGCTCGAGCCGGTCATCAAGGAAATCGCCCTCGGCCGGGCTGACGTGCGGGAGACCTTCCGTATTCCCAAGGTCGGCGCCGTTGCCGGCTGTATTGTCCAGGACGGTAAGCTCACCCGCGACGCCGAGGTGCGCCTACTGCGCGACAACGTGGTCGTCTACACCGGCAAGGTGGCCTCGCTGCGCCGGTTCAAGGATGACGTCAGTGAGGTCAAGAACGGCTTCGAGTGCGGCGTGACTCTTTCCAACTTCTCCGACATCAAGCAAGGCGACGTCATCGAGGCCTTCGTCACGGAGAAGGTGGCTGTCTTAGTCTAGGTATCAGGTGCCAGGTGTCAGGTGCCAGGGACGCAGCCAACAATCGGGGTGCTGACGCTGGAACTACACGTCCCGCACTCTCACTCCCTGAAAGATAAGCGCCAGGTCGTGCGCAGCCTGAAAGACCGCCTGCGCTCGAAGTTCAACGTCGCCGCCGCCGAGATCGATCACCAGGATAGCTGGCAGCGGGCCGTGATCGGCGTGGTCACCCTAGCCGCCGACCGCCCCCGCGTGGAAGAGGTCCTCCAGTTAGTCGAGCGCGAAGCAGCAAACCTCCTGGGCGCCATCCTGGTTGGCACCAATGTGGAATACTTGTAATCTCCGCATCTTCTGCGCCTCTGCGTTGAAAAGGGCCCCACATGCACGGCAAACGCACCGAGCGAATAGCCGACCAGATCCGGACGGAGCTCTCCGAGCTGATCGAAAACGAGGTCGCCGATCCCCGAGTGGGTTCTGTAACCGTCACCAACGTCCGCCTCTCGCCTGACGGCAAGCAGGCCCACGTCTTCGTCTGCCCGCAGGATCCCCAGGCCAACGATCAGGGCTGCCTACGCGGTCTTGAAAGCGCCCGGCACTTTCTCCGCCGCGAGCTGGCCATCCGCCTCGACATGCGCCACACCCCCGAGCTGAAGTTCTCGATCGATCACGGCCCCGAGCACGCCGAGCGCATCAATGAGTTACTCGACCGCATCAAGAAGCGGACCCCTCTGGCCGTTCTGCTCCTCTTCTGCGCCGCCCTCCACGCCGAGCTCCTTCGCTACGAAAACTCCGCCCAGGCCATGGGCTGCCTCTACACCATCGCCGCCTACGGCGACGACCGCGCCCAGCTCTCCGCCGGCGTCGGCGCCGCCCTGCAAGAAGCCCGCCGCATCGACGACCTGCTTAGCAACTACAAAGTGGAGAGCGAACTGAGCGAGGTCAACCGCGAGGCCGCCCGCCGCCCGGTGAAAGTCTCTTCCGAGCTCTTCGATCTCATTCAGAAGTGCCAGGAATACAGCCGCGCAAGCGAAGGCGCCTTCGATTGGACCGTCGGTCCGCTGATGCGTGTGTGGGGCTTCTACAAAGGCGCCGGCCGCATCCCCTCCCGCGAGGAGGTGTCGACCGCCCTGAAGAGCGTCGGCTACCGTCACATCCAGCTCGACGCCCAGGCCCGCACCGTCCGGTTCGACCAGCCCGGCCTCGAACTCGACCCCGGCGGTATCGGCAAGGGGTATGCGGTTGACCGCATGGCCGGCATCCTCCGCGACCTCCGCGATTCCGGCCTGTCGATCGCCCTCGTCACCGCCGCCGGCTCCAGCATCTACGCCATGGGCGCTCCTCCCGGCGAGAGCCGCGGCTGGTATATCCGCATCCGCGATCCCAAAAGCGAAGTCAAAACGGTCGCCGAGGTTTACCTGGAAGACCAGTCGCTGTCCACCTCCGGTACCTACGAAAAATTCTTCGAGGCCGAAGGCAAAACCTACAGCCACCTCATGGACCCCCGCACCGGCTACCCCGCCCAGGGCATGCTCTCCGTCTCCGTCCTCGCCCCCAAAACCCTGGACAGCGAAGCGTGGACCAAACCTTTCTTCATCAACGGCGCCGCCTGGACCAAACAGCACCTCCCCGAAGGCTTTCGCGTCCTGCTCTGCGAGGAAACCAAGCCCTGCTACTGGCTCCCCGAACCGTAGGGTACGTCTCTGGCTTCCACAGGAACAAAGCTTGGGCCGGCGACAAGCCGGGCCATTGAAGTCTCGTCAGATCAAAAGCTACAAAACGGCCTGCGTGCGAACGTGGTCCCGCAGCCTACCGCAGCATCTTCCGCCACCCAGCAGTCTCGCGGGCTCAAAAATAAAACTTCACTGCCACTTGCAGCTCGCGCGGCCCGCGACCGCCGGCGTAGCTGTCGATCACCCCGAAGTTCGAGGCCCCGTAGGTCATGTGCGGTGTGGCGAAGGTCGGTGTGTTCGTCACGTTGAACGCCTCCAGCCGCAACTGGAAATAACGGCTTTCACTGAATGAGACATTCTTGAAAACAGCCATGTCGGCATTGCGAATTCCCGGGCTCCGGTAGTTCGGCAAGGTGCGCGGCGCCGTGCCGAAGGTGTCCGGCGCCGGGCGTGAAAAGGCCGCCTCATTCAAGTACCGATGCAGCCGGTCTTTCACCGAGCCGGCCAGACGCGGGTCGCCGATCAGGTTGGGCCGCTGCACGCCCTCCCACAACACCGCGCCCTGCAGTGGCGACTCGCGGAACTGCGAGCCGCTGTTCAGCGGGAATCCTGAGCTGAACGTCAGCAGCCCGTTCACCTCCCACCCGCCCAACAAGGTGTTCAGACCCCGGTTCCAGCTCCCGCCGATCCACTTGCCCTTGCCGACGGGCAGTTGATAGGAGAAAGTCAACACCAGCCTCTGCGGAATATCCATCGCCGAAACGGCGCGCTCCAGCCGCAAATTGTACGGGTTCTGAATATCGGTCACGCCTCCCAGCCAGCCGACGTTGCCGTCCGAAAACGAGGAGTCGTCGATCATCTTGGAAATCGTGTAGTGCCCCAGAAACGCCAGCCCGTGCGAGAAACGCTTCTCGTACTGGAACTGCATCGCATGATAGACCGAGTTCGCGATGTTGAGCGCCGAGCCGCTCACGCCGCCGGCGTACTGCGGATAGGGACGCAGCAGCGTGTTGCGCGTGACCGTCGCTGCGCTCAGGCGCGACAACGGATTGGTGATGATCCCGAAAAACGGGTTGGGCGCCAGCTCGTTCAGGTAGGTCCGGCCACGGCTCCAGTTGGAGGGATCCAGCCGGTTCTGGTTCTGCACGCCGCCGCCGAAGTAAAGGTGCGTGCCCTTGCTGCCGGTATAGTTCACCTGGACCACCGAGCTGCCCGGCAACGCCCGCTGGATGGAAAAGTTCCACTGCTGGTATTGCGGGTTCTGGTTCGGGCGCGATTCGGTCCCAATGCCCTGGCCCAGGAATGTGGCGGCCCCCTGCGTCCGGTCCGGCGGGATGTTCAGCCCGTTCGGATACGGGTTGTCCAGGCTGGCGTACTGCGTAAGACCGCCGTCACGGCTCGACTCGACCGACGAGTTGGTCGTGAAACCGGACCCGGTGTGCCCCTTGATCGTGGCGCGGGACAGCGTGTAGAAGATGCCGTAGCCGGCCCGGATGGAGGTCTTGTCGTTGAGGGCATAGGCCAAGCCGACACGCGGCTGGACGTTGTTGTAGTCGCCGTTCATGGGGTGCCGCATGTTCTGGTCGGTGAAGCGAAACTGGCCGCGAAGATCGCCGCAGGAGGGGCAGGCGGCGGAAGCGGGAACCTTGCCCGCAATCGGCGAGGGCGCGTCGAACTCAACCCAGCTATAGCGATCGTAGCGCTCCGTGCGGGGCACGTCGAAGTCGTAGCGCAATCCCAGGTTGATGGTGAGCCGGCGTGTCGCTTTCCAGTCGTCCTGCGCGTAGAAGCCGTAGTATTGAGAAGCCGAAGCCGACCAGGGGTCCAGGTGATAATCGCCGCCGCTGGGCCAGCCGATGAGCATGGAGGCGACAGCGTTTCCCTGGAGCGAATTGCCGCTGTTGGGGTCCTCGCTGGTCGTGCCGCGGCTGAAACTGAAGTGCCCCTGGGGATACCCGGGTTGGAGGTAGTTCAGCCGCATCAAACGCGCCTCAGCGCCGGTTTTCAGGCTATGGCCGCCAAAGATCTTGGTGACGCTGCCGGTGATGCTGTTTACATCGTCGCCGCGGCCGATGCGGCCGTAGCCCACTTGCCCCGTCTCCTGGTAGCCCTCGGGGGAGAACGTCGGGTACTGCTTCAGCCCCGAGGTCAGATAGATCTTCGGCAGCCCGAGCGAGGTCGGGTCGAAGCCGTCGCTTTTGGGAATCGTGTACGCCGCCTGCCGCAGCACCCCGTAGCGCAGCGAGATCAAAGTCGACGCGCTGTGCGTGCGCGTGAAATCGAACACGAAGTTCTGGGTGCGGCTGCGGCTATCGCCGTTCGAGAACGGATCGGCCAAGCTGCCCCACAACACCGCCGGCACACTGTTGCCGAAGTTCAGGCTGTAGCGCGACATGATGCGCTGCTTGTCGCTGATGTTGTGGTCGATCTTGATGTCCATCTGGTTGCTTTCGCTTTGATTGACGCCCTGGGCGAAGTAGTTGTTGGTGTGGGTGAAGGGGTTGCCATCGGAGGTAGGCTTGGGATAGCTCGCCAGCGCTCGCACCGCAATGGGGCTGAACATGGACTTGGGAACCACGTTGCCCTCGAAAGCCCGGCGCAGCGTGCGGCCGTCCGCCGTCTTGTAAGTATCGAAGGGGTTGTAGATCGTAATGAGCCGGCCGTTGGAAGCCCGAGTATCGGTGAAATCGCCCCGGCTCTCGAGCAGCGTGGGGACGCTGACATTGCGCGTGGCGGCTGTGGCCGACCGGCTGCCTTCGTAATCGTAGAAGAAAAACGTCTTGTTGCGGCCGCTGTACAGCTTGGGAACCCACACCGGCCCGCCCAGTGTCCCGCCGAAGACGTTGCGATGAAAGTCAGGAATCGCGCGTCCCGCCCGGTTCGAGAACCAGTTGTTCGCGTTCAGCGCCGCGTTTCGGTGAAACTCGTAGGCGTTTCCGTGCAGGTCATTGGTGCCGCTCTTGGTCACCACGTTGATGATGGCGCCCCCTGTGTTGCCGAATTCGGAGCTGAAGAAATTGGTCTGGACCTTGAACTCCTGCACCACGTCCACCGACGGCTGGTACTCCAGGTTCGTGATCCCGCTGTTCTGCTCGACGTTGGCCACGCTCATGCCGTCCAGCAGCACGTCGGCAGTGGAATTCCGGGTGCCGTTGGCGGTGAAGTTGGTGTTGCTCTGGCCGCCTGGGTTCAGGTTCGACGGCGTCAAGCCGGGCGACAGGGCCACCAGGGCCAAAGGAGCCCGCCCGGCCAGCGGCAGCGACAGGATATACTTGTTTTCCACCACCTGCCCCAGCGTGGCGATCGTTGTATTCAGCAGGGGAGCGCCGGCTTCGACGCTCACCACCGTTGCCACCGCGCCGAGCGTCAGCTCCACGTCCATAGTCGCTTGTTGCTGCACCTGCAACGTAAACGCGCTCCGCGTGTACCGGGCAAACCCCGGCGCCTCGACCGCCAGCGTGTATGTGCCTGGAGGCAGCGCCGTCATAACGTACCGGCCGGCGGTGTCGGTGATGCCCTCCCGCTGCACGTTGCGGTCCACGTTGGTGATCGTCACCTTCGCCTCCGGAACAGCGGCCTGACTCGAATCGGTCACCACTCCCCGCACCGAGGCGGTGTAAGACTGCGCCAGCGCCAGCAGCGCTACGCCTAATACCAGCAGCCCAGTTCTTCTGTACAGTGCCATAATAGCCCCCCTTGGCCCGTTAGCTTAGCGGTTGGAACGGCCTGAGTCAAGGCCGACAATTCAAGTAAATTCTACAGCAAATTCTACAGCATTACGCGGAGTGGTAAGGTCTTACCGCTAATGGGAGACTGGTACATCGGTAACTTTCGAATGTAACCAGCGGTCCATTGAGGCAGCCCGAGACTGTCCTCCATACTCTCCTTATGAGCGACCAGCGGAATCGTATAACGCCACAGGCGCCGGCAGCGGCCTCGCGGGAAGCCTATCTTTTGCAGCAACTCGCTTGTAACCGCCGCCACCACGGGCGCTACTCCACCAAAGGCGAAGCCACGCTGTCCTGGCGGGGACAAGCCGTCACCGGCGCCATTACCAACGTTTCCAGCGAGGGGATGGCTATGCTAGTCCCCGTGCCCATCGCGGTGGGTCAGGCGGTTCGGGTGCAGATGGACCGCACCTCCTACCAGGGATCCATTCGGAACTGCCGGGTACAAGACGCGGGCTGCTTGGTCGGCGTTCAGATCGCGATGGTCGACGATGACGAGGAGGCATCCGCCAAGCCTGACTCCTGGTTGGAAGGGCATTGATATGTCGCATAGGTACGCCGTCAAGGGTGGATTCCATTTCGAGGAGATCACATTTGGCAATGGCGTGCCGGTCGTAATCGAAAACGAAAAGGCCCCGGCCGCTGCGCATGTGCTGGTGGTTTCAGAGATTGGGGAACCGGGGGGCGTTGCGGAGCCGATCGTTACCGCCACACCCACGGTCGACCCGGCCCTCGAAACGCGCGCTCTGGTCGCCGTGCCTGAACCGGCGCCTCTTTCAGAGCCCGCACCGGTGGCCGAGACCTGGTTCGAAGAGCGCTTCGGCGCCAACGAACACGATGTGGCGCCCCGCGACACTGATCAAGTGGCGCCCCGCGACACTGGGGATTGGACGGCCGAACCGACGCGCATCCTGGATACCATCCGAGAGCTGGACAAATGTCGCGTTGAGGAATGCGAAAAACTGGCGCACGGCATTGGCGTATTGCGCGAAGCTGGGGCCCGCCAGGACTCGGCCATGGCCGCCGTCACGGGACGGAGGGACGAGCTCTCGCTGCAGGTGGCTGCCGTGGTGGAGCGACTCGACCGTCAGGCGGAGGTTATCCGATCCCTTTGCGAAGCGGGTTCGCACCTCGAGGCGAGCCCGGACATCGGCCACTCCGGCACGGCTCTGAATCGGACTTCGAACGGACGCACTGTATGAACCAGATTCTGATTATTTCTCCGGACGAGCAGCTAATCCAGATCTTCCACCGCTGTCTGTCGGCGGTGAAGAGCCCCGGCAAGGCGGCTATCCTGCGGCAGTATCCGTCCCACGGGCAACTGGCGACGGTGCTGCAGTCGAAGTCATTCAACACGGTGATCGTGGGCCTGAGCGAGCCGGACAGAGCCCTGGAGCTGATCGCCGAGCTGCATTCCGGACCGCACGAGGCTGTGGTTATCGCCGCGCACACCAGCAACTGCTCGGACCTGATCCTGACTTCCATCCGGACGGGAGCGTCGGAATATCTGGGGCCGCCTTTCGAACCCGACCACGTCGAGCGGGCCCTGGCGAGCCGGAACAAGCAGGTGGTCAAGACCGCTCCCAAGGGGCGCCTGATCAGCTTTGTCCCGGCGCGAGCCGGCTGCGGCGCTTCCACGGTGGCTATGCACGTGGCGGCTGCCATGTCGACGGTTCCCAACCAGCGGGCGCTGCTGGTCGATTTCGACTTTCACGAGGGCGCGGTGGATTTCTGCCTGGGGCTGAAGCCCGAATTCACTATCGCCGACGCCCTCGAGCGCAGCAATTCGCTCGATGAGTTGTGGAACCAACTGACCTGCAAGTGGAAGGGACTGGACGTGCTCGCCCGTCCACTTGACTACTCCCAGCGCCCGGAAAACATGGAAAAGGCGCCCTCCATCTTCCGCTCGGCGCGCCGCTGTTACGACTGGGTGGTGGCCGATCTGCCCTCGCCGGTTTATACCTCGTGTCAGGATGTGCTGGTGCAGGCGGATGCGGTCTACATCGTTAGCACACCGGAAATCGTCTCGATGCACCTGGCCCGGCGCAAGGTGCTCGAACTGCGCGCGCTGGGCATACCAACCGAAGACCTGCGCCTGGTGGTGAACCGGGTGGGCAGTAAGCGTTCCTTCAGCGCTGAGGAGGTGGCCGCCAGCATCGGCCTGCCGGTTACATGGATCCTCCGCAATGACTACAAGGCCGTCAATGCTGCTTCGCTGGGCGGTCGCTTGGTCCAAGAAGATTGCGAGCTGGGCAAGCAGTTCCAGGAACTCGCCTGGAACATCATGAGCCTCCGCCAGCCTGAGGCTCGCCCGCCCCGGGTTCTGAGCTGGAAGGGCCTGCTCACTGACAGCCACGATTCGCGCGCCCTTGTTGCAGCTCCTCGGGTCTAGCAACCCGAGTGACCGGGGCGCCGTTCCGGGTCCTCGTTTCCGCATCCCGATCCCGTTCGAGGCCGCCGGTAAGAAGCGTGTGCGGTTCGCAGCGTGGGATTCGGCCGAGCAACGGTGCTCTCACCCAACCGATGCGCTTGCTGTGACGCAGCCGCGGGCGCCGCTAACTTTCTTGCTCACCCAGGGCGTGGCCCAGCCGTTCGCATCCGATCTGCAGCCACGGTAATGACCTCCACCTTGTTCCCCTTAGGTCGGTTGGCCGCGGACCGCTCTATGAGGTCCATGCCCGACCGGATGATCCTTTCGATCTCGCTGTAGGGGAGCCGGTAATCCAAGGACAGATCGAAGATCCTCTTCCCTGCGCGGAACTGGCCATAGATAGCGCGCTCGACTGCTGGCCTGACTTGCCGGATCCAACAATTCATGCACCCCTCCCGGAGTTCCAGCCATGCCGGCTTGCCGCGGTGAGGGTCACCGGGTCGCGCAAATCGCGAGCCAGCCGGCGCCCATGTACGGCAAGCCGGCTGCCAAACCGATCACTCTGTCAATCGGGAAGTATCTTGTTGAAAATAAATAGGAAGGCCCCACCACTTCCGGGGAGAACCAAGATGTAAGTTCTTCCACATTGCTTCTTCTTATGATGTAATTCTTCCTCAGGAAGCCGCCACCGACGAAAGCAGTTGTCACTGTCGAACAAAGTGGAGGGACACCATTGCGACGTACTGGCAGGCACTGGAGGTCGATTCGGACAACATCGGGATACAGGCCGCTCTGGCCCGGTACGAGGTTGTGCGAGGGAGCGGTTTGGCTGACCGGAAAACGTGGTTTCCTACTTGTTCTCCACCCGGACCCGGCGACCTTTCGGATCCTGGCGCTGCACAGGATCAAGAATGAGCGTCCCCGAGCGCTAGAGAGGTATAAAGGCTGTTTGGAGGGCCTCTGGACAGTACTAAATTTTTGGTTCTCCACAGGCTTCGTAAAGTTCTGTCGAGGCGGCTTTCGTTCTATAATCAGGCTGGAGACAGGCAAGGAGGGTTGAATTCATGGCGGAACAAAAGGGCAGGATCGATCGGCGTACTCTCTTGAAGATAGTGGGATCGGCCGGCGCAACGGGGGTTGTGCTCTCCGCCTGCGGAGGGTCACCTCAGACAGCCAGCGCCCATTCGGGCGCCGGTCTCACCGGGGGAAAGTGGGAGAAAACCGTCCCTCTGGCCACGGCCGGGCCTGGGGGCAACCCGAACTGGCAGCCGGGAGATGCGATCAAGTTCCTGCCTTCCGAGAAGATCCCGACCTCCGGGAGGGCCTCCGACCTCCTGGCCAGTCTGCCTAAGGATAAGCTGCTGACCATCTATCAGCGGATGAACGCCAGCCGCAAGTGGGAAACCACCATGAAGGACCTCTTCGTCGGCGGCAAAGACCGTCTCTATGGCGCGTTCCACACCTACGCCGGTGAGGAAGCGATCGCCTGTGGCGTTATGGCCGCGCTCCATGAGGATGACTACATCGCCAGCACCCATCGCGGCCACGGTCACCTGATCGCCAAAGGTGGCGATCTAAACAAAATGTCCGCGGAGATCTTTTTCAAGGAAACCGGGTACAACAAGGGCTACGGCGGCTCCATGCACATCACGGACATGTCCAAAGGGATTATGGGCATGAACGGGATCGTGGGCGCCAGCTTCTACCTTGCGGCGGGCGCCGCCATCCGAGGGAGGATCCGTGGAACCAAGCAGGTCTCTGTGGCCTTCTTTGGAGATGGCGCGGCCGCCTCACCCTATTACTTCAGCGCCATCCGGAGTTGCACGAACTACAAGATCCCGGTGATCTTCGTGATCGAGAACAACTTCCAGTATATGGGCGTCCCCATGGCCACCGTCGTGCCGACGAAGTACATCTGCGAATACACCAAGGGGTTGGATATCCCGCATTATCTGGTTGATGGGAACGACGTCACGGCGGTATATGCCGCGACCAAAGAGGCGGTGGATCGGGCGCGGGCCGGCAACGGGCCCAGCGTGATCGAGGGTATTACCTACCGCTGGTATGATCATTCCGGGTTCGCCGGAGCCCGGGCGGGAGTGCACGGAGCCTCGGGACTGCCCTATCGCTCCGACGAAGAGGTCCGGCAGTGGATGTCCCGGGATCCCATCGCCCGCTTCAAGGCATGGATGTTGGCGAAGAAGCTGGCGACAGAGGGTGAGTTGGCGAAGATCGAGGCGGACGCGCAGCGAGCGGTGGACGTGTCGATCGCCTTCGCGCGCGAGAGCAAGGATCCCGATCCCCGGGCAGGCGTGCTGAACACTTATGCCGCAGGCGCCGTGCCGGCGACGCAGTTCTTCAATCGGTCCGAACCTGCAAGCCTCAGTTAGGAAAACGGAGAGAGCGCCATGGCCAAGAAACCGTATGCTTACGCCCAGCTCGAGGCCGTCGCCCTCGAGATGCGACGCAACAAGGAGATGGTCTTCTTCTACGAGTACCAGAAGCCGGTGACGACTTTGCCGACGGGCGAGGTGCTGGACCTGGTGAAGGAGTTCGGCCCGGATCGCACCTCTGGCCGAGGATGGGCCATCGACGAGGCATGGATCGCAGGCGCCGCGATCGGCGTTGCCGCGGCAGGTTCTCCTGCCATCGCCCGCCTCCCGCCGATGACCACGATCTTCGCCATCGAGTACATCTACAACCAGGCCGGCAAGCTGCGGTCCATGACGGGGGGACAGGCCAGCATGCCATTTGTCCTCTGGCAGGAAGCAGGGGGCCGGACGAAAGGGTCGGCTGGCCAGCACACCGAAGTGGGGCAAGAGGCGCTCTATGCCAACCTGCCGGGTGTCAAGGTCGTTGTGCCTAGCAACGCGTACGACGCCAAGGGCCTCTTAATCGCTGCGATTCGCGATCCGGATCCGGTCATCTACTTTGACTACGGCGAAGTGAAGTCGGGGGAGCAGCCCGATGTGCCGGACGAGGCTTATGAAGTTCCTCTCGGCAAGGCCGCGGTGCGGCAGCAAGGTAAGGACCTCACCTTGGTCGCTTGGGCGCCTGCTACCGTCGACGTGAAGCAAGCGTTGCCGAAGATCGCCAAAGCGGGTATCAGCGTCGAGTACATTGATCCCAGAACGCTGAAGCCGCTGGACCTGGACACGCTGGTCGCGTCGGTCAGGAAGACGAGAAGATTGCTGGTGGTCGAACACGGTCATTACACCAACAGTTTCGGCTCTCACGTCATCGCTGAAGTAGTGCAAGTCGTACCGGGCATCAAAGCTAGAAAGATCGCCTTCCCGGATGTCCCGGGTCCCGGCGCGGCAGGGATGATGGCCTGGCTGCGGCCGGATGCGCCGAAGATCATCCATGCTGCTATCGAGATTATGAAATTGTGAGCGACGTCTCCGCACACGCCGGACGTTTCTCTGACCCCTACTTGCACCACGCTCCAGCGAAGCACGGGCAGCATATGAGTCGCAAGCCATGAAGATATGAGTCCTGAGACCAACGGAACCAATCTGTCGCCGGTTGTCTGCCCGCGGTGCGGCGAGATCATGCGTTCGGCCGCGGTCAAGACCGCGATCTGGCGCGACGATCGTCTGTTTGTCGTCGAGGACATCCCGGCTCAGGTGTGCGACTCGTGCCTGGAGCAGTTCTATGACGAGGAGACGACTGATGCGCTACGCCGGTTGACAGAAGAGAGCTTCTCGTCCCTAAAACCTAAGAAGGAGGTCCTCGTTCCGATCTTCTCACTGGAGGGTCGAATCGTCAGAAGAACTTCCTCGTCTAAAGAAGCCTATTCTGACTATTGAAGACAGGTCGTGCGTTCACGGAGAGATAGAGATAAGGATGATCCGTTCATGGTTATTGGCGGTGGGGATCGTCGGTGGCTGGCTGCTGGCTGCCTGTGGGAAATCCGGTAATCCATCCACTGACCCTGCGCGGACCGCGACGTCCAACGCCGGAGAGGCTGGCAGGTCACAGGCTCGGCCGGCGCAGGGCAGTCCAGCCGGTGCCTCGGGACAGCCGTTCAGCCTGGCCGGCGTCTTTCCGCCGGGCCCCGGACGAGATCTGGTTCTGGACACCTGTGGCTCGTGCCATCCGCTCGCGTGCTCTGCTCTTGGACAACGGACGGCGGAACGCTGGGAAGCGGTCAAAGAGGGTCATAAAGACAAACTGACAGGCCGCAACAGTGCGGACGTGAGTACGATGTTCTTGTATCTGAAAGAGAACTTCAACGACAGCAGGCCGGAACCGAAGATTCCGGCCGACTTCGCGCAGCAGGGATGCGCCCCGTACTAGTCCCGTGACCGCACCCGTGCGCCAGCATAGCTGCCGACGCGCGGGTAAGGAAAGAAACCTGGCGGTCACGGGACCGGCGACCGCCGCGATCAGCGAGTCGGTCCAATGGCCGCAAGAGATGATGCTTGGTCACAGAGATCGGCTCTTGGCGATCGCCGCTTTAGTTGGCTTGATCGTACTCTCGGGATGCGGCGCGCCGGGCTCCTCGTCCGACCCTCGCCAGCCAGCTAAGGCGGTGCCCTCGCCGGGCAGCCAATCGCCCAAGGTGAATATAGATGAGATTTTTCCGCTTGGCCGAGGGCGTGACCTCGTCCTCAACAACTGCACCACCTGTCACACATTTGTTCCCATCGTGGTCTTGCAGATGACAAAGGAAGCCTGGGAGCGAAACAGCCGGGATCACCGCGAGCGGGTGACGGCGCTGAGCGACGACGACTTCAAGACTCTCTACGAATACCTGGTGGCAAACTTCAACCCTGACAGGCCCGTCCCGATGCTACCCAAGGAGCTGTTGGACACCTGGACGTCAAACTAAGGGAGGGGGTTTGTGTAGAGCTGAGGCGATGAGTCTCAACGCAGGAACCAAACTCGGCCCCTATGAGATTCTGGGTCCGCGTTATGGTGTTCAAGCAATGGAGTCCTGAGTCGAGCGATGACATATGGGTCCTCCCCATCGCAGAGGGTGCACCGCGCCAAGCTCGATCGCTGAAGCAATGGAAGACGAAGAACTCAGTCGGATGCTGTCACTGCCTTTAGGCGCACAATGCCGGGTTGAATCTCCCGTACGTCCTTTGAAGCCACTGAGGATCAGCGGCGAGCCAACGCTTAATCTCATCCTCACCGCTGCCGGCGTCTTCGGGTGGGTGGTCCTGTTCAAAATCATCTACGCGGCCCGAGAGAGAATAGCGAGACCGCGCGTCATCAAGCGAGACCTGACAGGCCAGAAGTACGATTCCAAGAAGCATGACACTGACCACGTGTGGCCGTACTCTCGGGGCCGGAGCCACCCGGCGAACACGAGCGCCCACGCGCTAGAAGAGCCATCCCGCCTAAGAGTGGACACCACCCGTGTCCCAGGACACCAACACGCAAGTCCTACCTAAAGGGGTACATTATGCCGAAACCGGATGAAGCGTTCCCGTCGCAATCGCGAGGAATGCACCACAACATCTTTCTGGTCGTCACGTGGGTAATAAGGAAGCTGCTGCGTGCAAGCGTTCCCATGGGCCCGATGATCCTGCTCACAGTTCGAGGCCGCAAATCCGGCCAACCTCGCACAACCGCTGTGGACCTCTTCGAACGCGACGGCCGCAGCTTCTTGGTTTCCACTCACGGCGCCGGCGACTCCCACTGGGTGCGCAATCTTCGTGCCGCAGGCGAAGCAATCCTGACCCGCGGTCGTCGCCAGCGAGCCATCACCGCCATAGAGTTGACCCCGGAGGCCGCCGGCCCGGTGCTCAAGAAAGTGTTGCTGCCGCGGTTGGCCCTGCCCGTCCGCGGCTTTGTCCTCCGCCGTAGCCTCGGCATCTTACCAGACGCCTCCGTGGACGACTTCATCAACCTGGCCCGAACCCATCCAGTCTTCGAGGTTGCCTCTCGGCAAGAGTCATTCTCTTAAGATGATTGGTGGCTTAAGCTCCAATGAACACCACAGGGCCTGAAGTGGAGCAATCCTCTACGATGAGTCCAAACCCTCTCGAACTGTCAACAAAAGTTCGAATTTGGCTGACCGGGGAGGATTCGAACCTCCATTCCAGGATCCAAAGTCCCGTGTCCTGCCATTGGACGACCGGTCAAAATGCGCTGCCTTCAGTGTATCATTTTGCGCTTGCGGCCCG
>JACQDI010000467.1 GCA_016201195.1 Acidobacteriota bacterium
CACCCGCCCAGCTCGTTCCGGCGGCGATCGTGACCGGAAACTATTTTCGGGTGCTGGGCGTGAAGGCGGCGCTCGGCCGACTGCTCGATCCCGAGGACGACCGGACCCCCGGCGCTCATCCGGTGGTCGTGCTGAGTCACGGATTCTGGGAACGCCAGTTCGGGAAAGACCCGAGCATTGTGGGCCGCACGCTGACCTTGAACGGGCATCCTTTCACGGTGATCGGGGTCGCCACCGCGCCGTTTGAGGGTTTGGCATTCGGAGAATCCACCGCGATCTGGATGCCGATGATGATGGTGCGGCAGGTGTTGACCCGCGACCCGAGTTACAGATGGCTGAGTGAGCGGCGCGCGGGGTGGCTCACCTGGTATGGACGGTTGAAGCCCGGTATCCGGCTCGAAACGGCGCAAGCGGAGCTGGACACGATCGCGCGCCGGCTCGAGGCACTTTACCCGCAGACGAACCGCGGGCGCGGGATCCAGATCAACGCCAATCCCAGCATGACGCTCCAGCAGCGGGCCCAGATCCGAAACCTGCTCGGGCTGCTTTCGGCCGCTTTGGGGGTAGTGCTGCTCGTCGCCTGCGGAAACGTGGCCAATCTGCTGCTGGTGCGAGCGACGTCACGCCTCCGGGAGTTTGCGATCCGGCTGGCGCTGGGCGCGGACCGCCGAATCCTGCTGCGGCAGCAGTTTGCCGAAAGCCTGCTGCTGAGCCTGGCCGGCGGCGCGCTGGGTCTCACCCTCGCGCCGTGGATGCTGCCGTTGCTGCGCAATGTCTGGAGCGCGCAGCAACTGGAGTTGGCCGGTTCCGCTGTTCTCGATCTGCGCGTCCTGGCGTTCACGCTGGCGGCCTCCTTGCTTACGGCGCTGCTGTTTGGGCTGGCGCCCGCGTGGCGCGCCGGGCAGGTAGATGTCAGCGCAGCCTTGAAAGGGGGCTCCACGCAAACGGGGCGTCGGCGCGGCCGCTTCGAGCAGTTTTGGGTGATCGCCCAAGTGACGTTGTCGGTCGCGCTGGTCACCGGGGGCAGCCTGGTGTTGCGTTCCATGCAGCGAATTGTGGCCATCGATCCCGGGTACCAGCCCGAGCGCGTCGTCATGGCCATGGTCGACCTGTCGATCCTCGGCTACTCCGAGGAGAGCGGCCGGCAGTTCTTCCTAGCCCTGCTTGAGCGGGTCTCCGCGCTCCCGGGGGTGCGGTCGGCAAGCCTGGGCAAAAGCAGCCCGGCCCTCGATTGGAGCGACCGGGTGACGGTGTTCCGGCAGGGCGAGGCGCCGGCTGCGGCCACGCGCTATGAGCAGGAGCCAGGGGCCTTTCTGGTTGACCGGAACACGATCGCGCCGGGCTATTTTCGGACGCTGGGCATCCCGCTTCTGGCCGGGCGCGATTTCACGCCCGCAGATCGAGCGGGCGCCCCCGCAGTGTCCATCTTGAGCCAGGCCCTTGCTGAACGGTTGTGGCCCGGCCAAGACCCCCTTGGAAGGCGGCTTGTCGCCCCGGTGGAGGGCCGCCCATTACCCACGCCGCTCGAGGTTATCGGCGTGGCCGCCGACTCCCGCTACCGGTCGGTGTTGCAGGAGCCGCCGCTGCTCCTCTATATTCCGCTGCTCCAGAATTACGATTCCATCGGCCGTGTGATGGTGGCGGTGGACGGTGACCCGCGATCGTTCAGCGGCGCCCTGCGTCAGGCTATCCAGCAAGCAGATCCGGAGCTGCCGGTTTGGACAGTGAACACCATGGAGGAGCAGATGGAGCGATCACTGTGGCGGGAGCGCGCCGTAGCCTCGTTGCTTTCCTTTTTTGGGGTGCTGGCGATTGCTTTGGCCTGCGCGGGAATTCACGGCGTGCTGGCCCATGCGGTGGCGCGCGAGACTCGGTCGATCGGGATCCGCATGGCGCTCGGGGCCGATCGCGGCCACGTCTTGCGGCGAGTGGTGGGGCAGGCCCTCGCGCTCACGGCCGCGGGCATTGCCGCCGGCTTGCCCCTGGCGCTGTGGGCGAAGCCGCTGCTGGCGGCCTTCCTTTACGGGATCGGCGCTGTCGAACCGGTGGTGGTGGCCGGTGTGCCGCTCTTATTTCTGTTGGTTGCCATCGCGGCGAGCCTTCTGCCGGCCTGGCGCGCCGCTCGAATCGATCCGGCCGTGGCGTTGCGGGAGGAGTAGAACCCCGAGCCGGGCCGATATCATTACTGGGCGATAGCGGTTCCTTGCCCCGCCACGATCTGCCAACGTCCCGCCCGCCGCACACACACCAGCATCAACCGATACTGGCCGCTCACAGCGTGTCCCTGGTACTGATAGTTGACCGTCTCTCGGCTCGTCACTAAGCCACATCGCCGTAAAGGCGCACGTTTAGATCGTCGCTATTCCAGACATCGAGCGTGAGGTCGGTGGGCGTATTGTTTCGTATGTATTGCGTCTTGTTCATGACCTCTCCGAGATGGTCGGTGTAGATGAGGTCGTCCGCAGCTACATGGTTGAGCACTGCCGCGTTATGCCGCATGTGGGCTTGTGCCCACTGATGCTGACTGGCATTGATTTGATCTCTCACGTGTTCAGCGCCTCTGTCCACGGCCAGAGGGTGGATCTGCCTCAACCAGGGGGGTCTAACGGCTGGCGCATCAGCCGCGCGCCCGGATTTGGCGCGTCGGCTGCATGCGCTCGCTTATCCAGTACCTGTTCTATTGTTTCGGCGATTACAGCACGACTTTCACCCCTCACGGGCGCAAGAACAAGAACAGTAAAAGCGGCGCGACACAGAGAGGAGCATAGAACAGGGTCATGTTCCAGGTCGTGGCGTTGCGCCAGCGGTTGGTAAGCCGCTTGTGTTCCTGCTCGTGCAACGTCTTGGTTCCATAGTAGTCAGGCAAGGGAAAGATCCCCTGCTCAGTCCCGCCCAGTGTGCCTTCCAGCGTCGCGACTTGCCCATTTGGACTTGCGTAACTCCCGTCTCGAATGAAGTTGCGGACGGCTCTGAGGCGGGCATGAAAGCCCTCCTGATAAGCATGATACACCGCGTCTCTGTACCAGAAGGGAAGCGCAACGGCCGCAGCGAGGAGGAATAGGAGTGGCCTGGCGGTAGTGATCGTGAGCCCCGCGCCAATCGCAGCCGCGCACAGCGTCGCAGCCATCTGTTTGGTCCGATGACGGAGATCGTCGAAATGGTCGAGGCGGTGATGCAGATACTCGATCTCCTGCTTCAGAATGTCGGCTCGGAATGCTTCCATCTCCATGACGTTCACCAGCGCTACGAAGAAGTTGGACCTGGATAACGGTTCTGGCGCTCAGCCGCGAGCGGCGAAAGAATCAACTCTCGGATTAGCCCAACCAATGCGCGCCGCTCGTGGGTCTGCAGCGCCGTGTTAGCCAGCCAGGACAGCAGTGCTGGCAGTGCTCCGGTTCCTTTTATTGTGGGCAAACCATTTCACCCGCTCGGTCGCGATCAAAACTTTGGGCATTCTCGCCATCGTCGTCACCACAGAGCTTTTTCTAGAAACTCAAGAAGCTCGTGCAGCGGGCAGTGGCACGTGTGATTCCGCCAGTGCCTGACCCACACAACACCGACTACCAAGCTGGCCAACACGACGAGATTCCCTAATAATCTATCTGCCGTCACCGAGATTATGATTCCGGCGGGTATTCCCACAACGAATGGCAATACCATAAGCCCTAGGAACAGAGCCGGTACTACAAAAATCCTGAAGATTGCATAGCCGAAGAACAGCAGTAATGCAATCACAGCGAGGCCCAGCATCACGAGAATTACATCCATGATTCCATTCCGAAGGTCTCTGCATCATCCTTCTTGTGCTGTTCGCAATTACCATCTTACCTTGGGCTTGTTGCGGTCATTGTGAACGATCACTGGAGCCGCGTAGCTACGTCTGGCTCTTGTTTCGCTAGACCAGCGTAAGCGCCGTCCGGGTCGCCGCGAAGCGGGCCGCCGGCGCACCGCTTACCAGGTTCCGCCTTAGGGTCCGGTTCGAGAAAGTTGAAGAAACCCTCGATCTGAGGGCCTCCACTTGGCCGTAAAGTCGGCTTCCTGGACATGCGGATGTTGCGCCGGAAAACGACTCCTCTAGCGAAGAGGTAGATATCGGACTTGCCCTTCCCATTCGCCAGGGCTGCTGCACTCCGTCAGCAGGACAATATCTTCAATGGCCGTGCGGACCACAACGGCGCGGCTCACCTCGAACACGCCCGGCATTGGGTCACCGTTCCTCACCCGCCGATATGCATAGGTCGTGATCGTCGATGCGTCGTGGGCCAGGAGAACTCGCCCTTGTTCAGCGGCCCAGGCCAGAAGTCTTTCAATCATCGACTCCTGTCAGGCCAGCATCCTGGGCACGGATTATGTCAATACTCGGATCTCTGCGGCGTATTCCGCGGAGAATATCGTTATTGAAGTTCTCGTCCGCCAGCCGCCGCAAGGCTACCTCTGGCGCCTGGCAAGCAAACGACCACGGATGCCGTCCGGCGGCCAGCGAGATTCGTTCGTTCGTCTGGTCTCAGCCATTTGCTGTTGCCTCTGCGCGAGGTAGGATTCAAGTTCGGTCGAGTGCCGCAGATAGTATCCAATCACCTGATAGACGTCAGCAAGGGAGGCGGACGGATACTGCTGTGCGATCTCCTCCGCCGTTGCACCGTCCGTGAAAGCGGCCACCACGCTCTCCAACGTGACGCGCGTGCCGCGCACCCGTATAACGCCGTCGGCCCCGGTCGCGAGAGGTGTCTGCTCGGTTGTCAGCACTTCAGCCATAATACCTCTCTTAGCCTAACGTGTTTCGTCGTTCCGGGCAACAACGGCCAGTTTCCGGTATGCCGACTACACGCGAATTGGATGCCCCAGCCCGGATGCGACAGATTTCAAGTGAACGCCTCAGTGGGGCCGCCCGCTGGTGTAAGATACGGGGGATATGAGTATGGGACCGAAACACACCAACCATCTGACGAGGCGGGCGGCTCTTTGCGCCCTTGCCGGGGGCTCGCTTGGATTCAGCCGGCTGAGTCGCGCCGAACAGAAAGCTACAGCCTTTGCTGTGATCGGGGACCGCTACCACAATAGCGACTACATCCGCACCGGCCTCGGCAAAACCCTGGGCAAGGATCTCGGACTCTCCCTCGACTTTTGCGACGAGGTGAAGATGCTTCGCACGGAGCATCTGAAGGGCTACAAGCTGCTCATTATTCTTCGCGACGGGATGACCTGGCCCGACGGCTATCCGGACGAGACAACCAACGCGGGCTACGTGCGCACGGGCTTACCGAAGATCGCGAGCGACCCTCCGCTTCCCAAGTGGGAAGGGAAGCCCTTCTACTGGATCACTCCCGCCCAGGGCAAGGCGGTGAAGGAATTCGCCCAGAACGGTGGGGGCGTGCTGTTCCTCCACAATGTGACCTATATCAGTCCCCACAACGAGGACTTTCGCGACGTGCTCGGCGCCGTGACCGAAGGGCATCCTCCTATCCGCCCTTTCAAGGTGAAGGTCACCAACAAAGAGCACCCCATCACGCGAGGGGTGAGGGATTTCGTGGTGACCGACGAGCAGCACTTCGTCAAGTACGAGAAGGATCCCAAACATCTCCTGCTCGAAAGTGTCAACGAAGACGGTCTGACGTGGAAGAATCTCGGAACCTCCTCGGCGGCGGGGTGGGCGTACGACTACGGCAAGGGAAGAGCCTGCTACTTGGCGCCCGGCCACTTGCTGACGGCGTTGTGGAACCCGGAGTATGAAAAGCTTCAGAAGAATGCGGCGCGGTGGCTGTTGCGGGAGCTATGAAGGGAGGCCGCTTTGAGCGGCAATGGCGTCGCCTTTCTGATTCTGCTCGTACTATCCCGTGGACACGTGGGCAATGCAGGAGGAGCGACGACCATCCCCAGGCAATCTGCGGCGCTCGGCTTCTGTGGTAAGCTGGGCGCCTAAAAGGAGCGCGCGCATGAGACATTGGCGGTGCGTTTTGGCTTTACTGGTTGTCCTCCCGCTGTATGCCCTCGACGTCAGCGGGAAATGGAAAGGGCAGATCGGAGATAGCGGTCGCGACGTGTTGTTCCAACTCAAGAGCGAAGGGATCAAGGTGACCGGCAGCATGTCCGGGCCCGATGGTGAACCGCGCCCGATCACCGAGGGCCAGCTCAACGGCGACAACATCTCCATGACCATCACCTCCGAGTGGCAAGGCAGCCCATTGAAGCTGCTCGTCAAGGGAAAGGTGGCAGGCGACCAGATGAACCTCACCATGGAAGTGGAAGGCAGAGACTGGAGCAGAGAATTCGTTCTGAAGAAGGCCGCCGACTGAGCCGCCCCTTGGCTGGCGAACAGTTTGCGCATCTCCATCATCTCCAATGAGAACGAAGTTTTTGTTTTTCCTGATCGTTGCCGGGACGGCTTTCGCGCAGGTGCAGTACGACCTGCTGCTGCGGGGCGGGCACGTGGTCGACGCCAAGAACAGGATCAGTGCGGTGCGCGATGTGGCGATCCGCGACGGTAAGGTCGCCGCGGTGGCGGAAAAGATTGACCCTGCCCTGGCCTTCAAGGTTGTGGATGTCCCGGGGCTGTACGTCATGCCCGGGCTCATCGACATCCACGTGCACGTCTTCGCCGGAACCGGCGAGCGGGGTTCCTATGCCGGCGACAACAGCGTGTATCCCGATGGGTTCACGTTTCGCACGGGAGTGACGGCGGTGTCCGACGCCGGCTGTGCGGGCTGGCGCAACTTCGAAACCTTCAAGGAACGCATCATTGACCGCTCGAAAACCCGCATCTTCGCAATGCTCAACATCGTCGGCAACGGGATGCGCGGCGGCAAGTACGAGCAGGACCTCAACGACATGGAGGCCAAACCCACTGCCGAGATGGCGCTGCGCCACAAGGGTCTGGTCGTGGGGGTCAAGACGGCGCACTACGGGGGCCCGGAATGGACGCCGGTGGAACGCGCCGTGGAAGCCGGCGCCATCGCCAATATTCCCGTCATGGTGGACTTCGGCCGCTCCTACCCGGAGCGCTCGCTGGCCGAGCTGGTGACGAAGAAGCTGCGGCCGGGCGATATTTACACCCACGTGTATTCCGGGCTTCGCGGCGAGCTGGAGGCGCCCGATCATGTAAATCCGGCTCTCTTCGAGGGACGAAGGCGCGGCGTCATCTTCGATGTCGGCCACGGCGGCGGAAGCTTCGTGTGGCGGGTCGCGGCGCCGGCTATCAAGGAAGGCTTTCTTCCCGACTCCATCTCGACCGACTTGCACGTCGGCAGCATGAATGCCGGCATGAAGGACATGCTGAACGTGATGAGCAAGTTTCTGGCGCTGGGTTTGCCGCTCGATGACGTGATCGCGAAGTCGACGTGGAACCCCGCCCGCGAGATCCGGCGCGAGGAGCTAGGGAACCTTTCCGCCGGGGCTCCGGCCGACATCGCCGTGCTGCGGCTCGAAAAAGGCAACTTCGGTTTTACCGATATGTACGGCGCTCGTCTTCGGGGCAGCCAGAAGCTGACCTGCGAGCTGACGTTGCGCGACGGGAAGGTGGTCTACGACCTCAACGGTCTCACCCGGCAGGACTGGGACAAGCTTCCCAAGGACTACCGCGCCACGGGGGACGCCCGGTGGGATGCGACCATCGGCTACCTAGGTTTTGGGGGAAGGCGGAGATCGGGCCAGGCCCCGGAGCCCAAGAAGCAGTAGTGGTGAGCGGCAGTTCTATCGGCCCTTGAGTTCCTTCAGCATCTCCTTTGCCCAGGTCATGTATTCGGGGCGCTCCCTCAGGTTGTCGGCACGAAAGATCCGCAGGCCAATCGTTTTGCCCTCATTGATGTGCCGGATGAAGAGGCCCATCAACTCCTTGAACTCCGTCTCGGTGAGCCAGCGGCGTTCACTGCCGGAGTTCAGATAAAGCCCCGTCAATATCGGCTTTCCCTGAAACTTCTTCTCCGCCTGAAGCAGGAGCCGCTCGGCGTTCGGAATCTGTTTCGTGTTGTAGACATTGAAGATGACCGCGTCGATGTCGAAGTCGAACGGATACTCCAATTCGCGCGGAGGGTAACAGGGCGCCCAGATGGCCAGTCGGGGATTGCCGGCCCGGAGTCGAGCGATGATTTCGCGCCATTGTTCCGGAGTTCTTCCTCCCTTTTCCGGAGATTTCTCCTTTGCCTCCATCTCACCATAGAAATCGTTCAGGTACACGCCGATGATTTGCTTGTGGGTGAGCGACAGGTTGGCGATCCACTCCGCGTGGCGCAGGGACTGATCGTGGGTCCATCCCCAGATAGACCTCTCGATCTTGGCGATGACGTATTTGACTCCCGGTGTCTGGAGATGGCGGTACATCAGGGTGTCTTCCAGCTTCTGTCCTTCTTCGTAGGGCTTGTCGTGGGTCCACACGGTGTTGAAGCCGACTCCCTCTACCATGGGAGCAATGTCGACTTTGGCGCTGTGCTCCCACACCGAGATCAATGGCTCGTCGGGGAGCGCGCCGGAGCTGGCTGCGTAAGCGGCAGCGGCGTAGAAGAGCGAAAGGGTTGCCGCCAGCAGGGCACGATGGAGAAAGCGCCGCGACCCTGTGAACTCATGGAAACCGAAGCGACTCATGCCTCACCTCCTGTGCGTTGAACTGCATCCGGAGCACTTAGTGTAGCCCAGGACCGGAAGAACTGGGGAATAAGCCCCAGCGGCTGCGAGATTTGACAGCCGGCGAGGCAGGCACGACTAGTAGGATGATGTTACTTCGGTTTAGCAAGCACTTCCCGGAGCGCGTCGCAGCATGAGGCCATTTTTGCGAAAACCCGCGTCTATCCCCTTCGCCGGGATTCGAAATCATACAACGCGTCTTTGATCGGAACGCCGCGGACATCGATGCGGCTGAGGTCTGCGCTGCCGATACCCACAGCCTCGGCGAGCAGCATGGGGTTCTCGGCCCATTCGGGCGCGCCGGGAGTTTGTGGCGGCGTGATACGGTGGAAGGGAGGCTCGCCCCGCTTCGCGCGCGGGTCGTAACCCATCACCGCGGTGGCGACCGCGTCGGTGCACACCGCGTTTCGGCCCAGAATCAGCACCTGTGGGTTGGCGTACTTGAAACCATTCACCCACGGCCCCTCGCCTTGGACCGAGGATTCGATGCCGTCGATAATGGCCAGGTCGACCGGCCGCGCGGCGGTCAAATCGACGCAGATCCGCGGCACGCGATAACCCTCGTGGCGCTCGGAAGTGAAGTCGACCTCTTGCGGTGCGCTCTTCGGCGGCTGCCGCTTCCCGGCGTGCAGCACTGCTTCCCGGCCGCGGCGCGCATTCTCGTTCGGCTCGTCCACGCCGGCGTCGTTCCCGTAAATGGAATTCGGCGTGATGCCGAAGCTGTTCTTGATCGTGAGCGTGATGCCGCACTCCTCGTGGTGCTTGAGCTTGCTCATGCTGACGTAGACGTCCGTGTCCTGGTAGGAGTGATTCAAGTCGAAGGCGGGATAGATATAGGGCTTGGCCGCCTTCAGCCGTGCGTAACGCTTGCCGCTACCCAAGTGGTTCGTGCTCTCAAATTCCACAATCGGCGCGGCCGAGCGCAGTGCTGCCACATCCCAGCCGGCGTTGAGCATCTTGTCTTCGAGCGAATCGCCCCGGCCCGCGCCTTCGAGCAGCCGGATGCGTTTTGCGCCCGCGCGGCCCATCAGGTGGCAGGCCGCTCCCACCAGCTTCGGATGCACCCAATGCGTCTGGCCGGCCGTGTACGTGCCGATCCGGCCGCCGCCAGTGAGGTTCAGCTTGATCGCGACTGTCTTGCCGCCCACCAGCCTGCGGACGCCGCCGATCTGATCGAATTGCTTCGCCAGCAAGCTTACGAGGTCCTCGTCATAGTTCGCACACTTGCCGATTGAAACCGGGGCGACCGGCGCGCGCGGGGCTGGGGCGGCCGGGTCGCCGCGGCCAAGCGAAGCCAGGCTCAGGCCGGAGACGGCCAGCAGTTGGCGTCGCGTAATGGTATGCCAGTTTTCGTTCATGGAGTCCTCCTGTCATTTTTCGAGCAGCAGCGCGGCGTAGACCGCGACCTTGGTGACAGATACTTCAATCCTCTCGCCGGACTTGTTGATCTTCAGATCCGCCGGTGGCGCGTCGGTGCTGAACAAGCGCGCTCTGTGGTATTCGCCCGCCGCCCGCACCGTGATCAGTCCCGATGGCTCCGTCGCGTAATTCACCAGTTGCACCAGCAGGCGCCTCCCGCCGGGGCCGGCGGTGACGTGCGCCAGCATCCCGGCCACGTTGAACAGCCGCACCGGGAGATTCTCGTTGCCGAGCAGATCGAGTATGTCCTTGGAAAGAGCTTCCGGGTCGGGCGGGTCCTGCTTGTATACGGCGATCCGGCCCGCCCCGAGTTTTTTGACGGCATAGTCTCCTTCGGCCAGAGTGCCGGAGTTCCACGAGGGGCCAGCCACGAGCAGGCCGCCCCCCTCCGCGAAGGCCGCGAGCAGTTTGCGCTCCTGCTCCGTGGGCGGGGCAAAGGAAACCGCCAGCACTGCCTGCAGCCCCTGGAGCGCGGCAGCGGTGAGATCGGCGCGCTCGATCACGCGGTAGGGAATGCGGCGGCGGGCGATCAGGTTGAGATTCTCGTCCGCCATGGCGGCGTGCTTGCCAGCGTGGTCCTGGATGATGCCCAGCGAGCCTGCGGGCGTGAACCCGCGCCACTCGGCGTGCTGCTCGTAGAAGTTGAGGCAGGCGCCGATGCGGCGCCAGGTGGCCAGAGCTTCGGGTTGCCCGCGCCAGAGGCTCGCCAGCAACGCGTCGTCCGGCGCCAGCACCCAGCGGCCGCCGGCGACGGCCGCATCGGCGATGGCGCGCGCGTAATCGGCTTCTGAGGGATTCCCGAGCCGGTGCCCGAGCCAGACCGGGCGCTCGCCGCCCCACGCGCGCAGCGAGCGAACGAGCCAGGTATTGGAATCGATCCAGGGCTCGGTGGTGGGAGTGGCGGTAACGGAGTCGGATTCCGAGAACACGCGGACGCGAGGCATTACGGCGCCACTCGTGCCCAACACCGGCCAATCCGCGTCTGACAAAAGCCAGTCTCGCACACCCAGCGCAATGACAACGGCGGAACTGTTCTTCTCGCGCAGCAATCGTCTAAGTTCCCGAGCAATTTGCGGGCCGCCGGCGGAATCGCCTTTGATTACCAGCCCGTCGAGACCGGCCTCCACCACCGGCGCGGCCGCCCTGGCCGGGTCGGCGCCCGGATAGACCAGGCCCACCACCGCGATCCGCCGCTGGTGCGCCGCGCGCGTGTAGGCCGCCAGCAGTTTGTGCTGCTCCGATTCAACGTCTGCTTTCGCGCCCGTGCTCCATGTCACCAGCAGGCAGTTGACGGGGGTGTTCTCGAGCAAGTCGAGCGTTCGCGGGTTGTACCAATCGCGGAGGATTCCCGCCCGGGCAGGGTCTGCGAGCACCTGCTTGCTCCCGGCTCGGCGGAGCATCTCCAGCGGGCCGCCCTGCCAGCGCGCGGGCACCCAACAGTCAGGGCCGGCGGCGCGCGCGAGCAGTATCGTGGAAAGCAGCAGTACCAGCACACCGGCCACTTGGAAGAGAGTCCGGCGCAGCCTCAAGTCCCCCATAACGATCGGCGCCAAGACCGACACCGCCTACGGCAGGCAGAGGAGCACGCGCGGGGCCAACTATCGGAAGGCTCGAATCTGACGTGGATCCAACACATTACACCGACTGAGCAGGCCCCCGGGGCCGCAGGTGCGCAATATTCCGCACCCCGTGAACTCCCCTCAGAAGCCCGCGACCTTGCCCCGCAGCACCGTGACCGAGGCCGGCGTACCTCGCGTTCGCTGGCCGTAGGGGCATTGCCTTAGTCTACAATCGCGACTTTCTGCCGCGGGTCCGGCAAGTGCACGCGAGTCTCGATCACGTTCGGATACAAGTTGCTGCCTTCGTCGAAGATTGGCTTGGAGCCTCCCTTGTTGATAGTGATTCGCACGATGTAGTCGCCTTGCGGTACGCCCGTGATATCGATCCACTGGCCGGCGAGTTGCTTGTAATACCAGTCGCCCCAGCCGGAGGTGATTCCCTGATAGTTGCAGTCGTAGCCGCTGCTTTTATTCCCTTCGTATTTGAGCGAATCTTCAAAGCAGAAACCCTGTTTGGTTCCCTCGGTCACCAGCGATGCGCCGTCAAGTTGGTATAATTCATACACTGAGAAATCGCGAATGTGGTAGTGCATGTGGCAGGTGTTGTACACGAACCATTTCGCGTACGGGTTTTTCGGATCGCTGCGGTCGCCGACCACCAGATCGCCGCCTCCCCGGTTCATTACCACCGTGTCGAACCGGAGCAAGCGGCGGTATCCGCTGCCTCCGACGGCGCCCTCCAATAGGGCGCAATCGTCCGGCGCGAAGTAGCGGTCGACGATCTCCATCTGTGAAACAAAGCGCTGGGGACCCACCGCCAGATCCGGCTTGCCCCCATTCGGATAAAGCGGGAAATCCCGCGCCACGTTAGTGCGCTGGGCCAAGCCCGGGCCGCAAACGCTCAGCAGGGCGCAAGACAACAGAAAAGACCTGCCCAGAATCCTTCTCATAGCACCTCCCGTGCCGCCCAAGTCTACCAGAGAACGCGAGAATGCACCCGCCACAATTTGATCGTCGGAAGTGACCGAATGGAAGGGTTTTCCTTGGCGCCGGCGCCGTCACCGGGTGGGAAGCGCAAGTGCCACCAGCGCCGCATCCGTGCCGGAACCAGTTGCAATCACGACATACTGGCGGGTTTCGGTGCGGCAGGTCATGGGAGACAGAGGACGCATGGAAAGAGTTTACGGCTTACGCAAAGCATTCCTGTAAACTCTGGCGCCTTTCATCACGAACACCACGCGACGCACGGCGGTGATATCTTCGAGCGGATTGCCGTCCACGGCGACCAGATCGGCTTCCATTCCTTCGCTGATCGATCCTATCTTCGCTTCGAGACCCAGCGATTCGGCCGCCAGCGACGTTGCGCTCACGATGGCGTCCATGGCCGGCTGCCCGCCGTCCTTCACGCGGTAGATGAATTCCTCGGCGTTGCGGCCGTGCGCTCCGGCCACAGCATCGGTCCCAAGCACGATCTTCACGCGATGCGCCATGGCCCGCTTCAGAACATCCGACATGAGCGGCAAAGCCCTCACCATGTAGGCGAAGCCTTCTTCCGTGTAATTGCCGATGCCTCCCCAGTTTCCGCCCGCGATTCGCACTAACGGCCGGCCGGCGGCTCGAAGCGGAAACGGACGGCGTTTCCGAAGTGCAGCGCCACCCCGCGGGGCTGCACCTGGAGCTTCGCGTCGTGAACCCCGTTCTCGGATGCCTCGGCGACGTTTTGCGCGGCCGTTCCGCGCCGTACCTCGCCCGTGGCTTGCTCCAGATACACCGCCCCAGCCAAGAACACAAAGATCAGACCGATCAGCCGGATCAGGCGAATCATCACGATGAAACAAACGTGAAACATGGTTCCTTGTCCCACACCAATAACCCCTCCTCTTTTTAGGCCGCCTTTCGCGCACTGTCCATACGGTGTTTACTATATTTTGGAGCAGCTAAGGAATAGCCTGAGAGAAAGTTGATACTCGCGTCAGGGCGACCGAAACCCCTGCGCCCACCGCTGCCCCTGCCAGGTGTATGATTAGAGGGATTCCTGGGCATGCTGGACTAATACCTTTACCGAAAAGGAGAGACGCTATGGCTCACCTCCTCGTCAACTCCGGCCGGCGCTACCGGCCCTGGTCTGCCTCTGTTATTCTCTCCTTCACGCTCTGTGCCGCCTTGACGCCACGGGCGCTCGAGGCCCAGGGGCGCGTGATAGTGTCCACTTCAGTCGACCGCGACGAGCGAGGAGCCGTGGTGGCGACCACGGTGGGCGGGGCCGGGCCCGCCTATCACCCGTCGCGCGTCCTGGTTCGGTTCAGGAACGGCGCACGGATCGATTTTCTCCCGGGCTCCGGGTCCGCCCGGACCTTCCCGCGGGACCCGAACCTCTACCTGGTCCCGAACCCGCCCGGGATCTCAGTGGCCGAGGCCGTGCGGCGCTACCGGGCGAATCCCAGCGTCCTCTATGTTGAGCCTGACTACCAGGTCCAGGCCGTCAGCACCCCCACCGACCCCCTCTGGGGCCAGCAATGGGACATGGTGAAGATCTCCGCCCCCGCGGCGTGGAATACCCAGACGGACTCCAGCGACGTGGTCGTGGCCATCATCGATACGGGGATCGATTACACGCACCCGGAATTCCTGGGCAACCTCTGGGTCAACACCTCAGACAACTCAAACGGCTACACCTGCATGAACGGCGCCTGCGTGGCGGGCGGGTTGGACGACTTCGGGCACGGCACGCACGTGGCCGGAACGATCGGCGCGGCGGCCAACAACGGGATCGGCATCGCCGGGATCAACTGGAAGGTGAAGCTCCTGTCTCTCAAGTTCCTTGGCTCGAACGGGAGCGGCTACATCTCAGATGCGGTCCTTTGCTTCCAGAAGGTAAGCGAGCTGAAGGCGCAAGGCATCAATATCCGCGTCACGAGCAACTCCTGGGGTGGCGGGGGCTTCAGCCAGGCTCTCAAGGACGCTATGGCAGCGGTCGAGGCTGCGGGCGCCGTGAACGTCTGCGCGGCGGGGAATAGCGGGCAGAATGCGGACGCCTCACCGATGTACCCGGCGGCTTACGACAACCACGGTATCATCTCCGTCCTGGCCACCGACTCGAACGACGTGGGCGCCGGCTTCACCAACTACGGGCTCTTCAGCGTCGACATCGCGGCCCCGGGCGTCAACACGCTCTCCACAGTACCCACCGGAGTCTGCACACTCTGTGATCCGAGCGGCTACAAGCTCCTCTCCGGAACCTCGATGGCCACGCCGCACGTCTCCGGTGTCCTGGCGGCCCTGTTCCACAAGAACCCGCTACTCACTGCGAACCAGGCGCGCGACGTCGTCCTCGACCCGGGGAGTTACGATGCGCTGAGCGACCCGAAGGCGCAGAGCACCTCCACCGGCGGACGCCTCAACTTCGCGAAGGCCCTCGGCAATCCGCTCCTTCTCTCCCCTAAGCTGAACAACTTCCCGACTGTGACCATGGGGCCGGATGTGTTCGCCGCAGCGGGGAGCCAGGTGAACCTCACGGCGACCGCCTCCGACCCCGACTCCGACACGCTTCGGATGGCTTGGGCCAAGTCGGTGAGCACGGGTACCCAATGGCTCTTCGGCTGGATGCTCAACTCCCTTTTTCCAAACCCCACCGGGAGCCCTGTTTCCTTCACCGCCCCGTCGCTGGCGCGAACGGCAACTGTCCCCTACGACGCCTCCGTGGCGGACGGCCGCGGCGGAGGAGCCCACGGCCGTGACTACCTAACGGTCTCGCCCGCTCCCAGCCCGGGGCAACCCCCGTCGGGGACCCTTACGGTGTCGCCCACGGACGCGCCGGCCGGAAGCACGATCTCCGTAAACTTCCCGGCCACCGACCCCGAAGGGGGTCCAGTGGCCTGGGACCTCTGGGTAGGGATGCAGAACGGCGCGAGCGGCGTGTGCTGCTACACGGGCTCGTCGGCAAGCGTCACGCTGAATAACGCGGGGGTCTATCGGATCGGGGCCCAGGCCATCGACAAGGAGCTCAACCTCTCCACGAGATCGAGCCAAGTCGTCCGCATCGGGGGCGCCACCGGCGTACCGCCCATCGCCAGCGCCACGCTCGACAAACTAAGCGGCCCTGTCCCACTCACGGTGAACATCGACATGAGCGGGAGCTCGGGGACCGTCCAGTACTACTTCTTCAACTGCGGGGGCGGCGCCTTTACACCCGGGTCCCTGAGCCCGAAGGGGAGTTGCACCTTCGACACGCCCGGCGTTTACTGGCTGATTCTGGAGGTCCAGGACACGGGCGGCAACGTGGACATCATGTCGGCCTACGTGGTGGCGACGCCCGTCCCGAGCGGTGGCGGTGACACAACGCCTCCCACGGTCAACATCACAAACCCGGGGAACGGCGCGAACGTAACGGGCACAATCTCCATATCGGCCAACGCCTCGGACGTCGGCTCCGGGGTTAGCAAGACGGACTTCTACCGGGACGCCGGCGTCCTCCTCGGGACATCAAATGCCTCCGCCTCGCCGTACACGGTGACCTGGGATTCCAGCACGACCTCGCCTGGGGCGCACACCATCTACGCCATCGCCACCGACAAAGCCGGGAACACCGGGACCTCCCCTTCGGTCGGCATCACCATGACCGCCGTGCCCCCGCAAGTCTCCATCACGAGCCCTGCGAACGGGGCCACCGTGACGCGCAAGTCTACCTTCACGATCAAGGCCTCGGTCGTAACCGGCGCCTATGCGGTCAGCCGGGTGGACATCTTCGTCGGCTCGACGATGGTCTGCTCCGACACGACGAGCCCCTATAGCTGCAACTGGCAGGTGCCGGCAGCAATGGGCAAGACTTACCAGATCCACGCCAACGTGTACGACACGCAGGGACAATCAGGAACCTCGGGCACCGTGACGGTGACGGCCAAGTGACGCAGCGGGCCACTCTTGCGGGGCGCCCGCCTCGGCGCGTACCAGATCCTGACGACACGTCATTTCCGATCTGATGAGCTTCTACTTTTACAGCAGCAGTCTCGGCAGTTCGGTGACTCTCGCCTCCTCCAGCGCCGCTTCGATGGCTCTGCGCTTCGACTCAGCATCGGCGCTCAATAGCGGCCCACGCAGCGCCTCCAGTTGCGCCAGGTACGCTGCCGCAGGCGACGCCGGCTGGTAGCGGATGCGCGTGACCCCGTAGCCATGATCCAGTTCCGCGCCCGCAGCGGCGGCGAACCATTGCAGAACTGTCCTGCGCCTCATGGCTGTGCAGTATGTCAAAAGCCGGGGAACTCCAATTCGGCAGGCCTCGCCGGTTTGGCTCAGAGTCGGATGCTCGTCCCAGCTTGGCATCCGGCGTGTCAATTCGGCCGTATGTGTACGATTTCGGCGAAATACTCGGAAGGGAGAGGCACCTCGATGCCGCTCTCCATCAATTCGCGGCCAGAGGCGAATACTGTGGTGCCGGCTTCTTCAAGCTGCACGCGATATTCCGAGCCCGGTTGGAGGCCCCGGGCTATGACGGTCTGCCGGCTCTCCGGCGATGAATTTCGGAACACAAAAATCACGGCCCTATCCATTCTGCGGTTATAGGATTGGTGGACCTCGGTCCGCTGGCCGTCGGGGCGGGGCGTGAGATGAAAAGCTCTGCCATCTCGAATTAACCGCCGCACGGATTTGTAGAGCTTCATCTCGCTGGCTGCCAGCGCGATGTCGTCTTCGCTCCACTCGTCAAGGCGCGACATGAGGATCAACGGCCCCCCACCGATCATTCCGCTCCGCAGGAAGAACTTGGAAACTGTCTCCAGCGGCATGTAGCGATCCGTAAAGCGCGGAGGAAACGGGAACGTGGCGCCGTAAACAGCCTGGCGCGTGATGAGCTCGTCCGAGTCGTCACTGGCGATCGAGGTTGCGTAGTGGCGCACCATTTGGTAGGTCATCATCCGGCCGCCCGATTCGCAGTTCTCCCAAGCCGTCTGCGGGCTCCGGGCCCGAATGGCGGCGACGATCTCATCGATCCCATGTACAGCATTGGCGTAGTTGCCGTTCCCGGGTTCGTGCGTGTGGTTGGTCCGGGTGCACTCCGGAACCATGTTGACCCCGTCCTGGAGGATCCAATCGACGTTGTACTCCTGGATCAGCCGTAGGGCCTCCGCAATGATCCACTGCTTGGCCGGCTCATGAGCAGGGCATAACGCAACGGCGTCAAAAAATCCTTCTCTTGCCCGGGGAAACGCGGACCAGTTGGGATTGCGGCGCAGGATGGGGGAGTTAGGATCGGCCTGCGTCAGCGGGAAATGCAACCCAAACTTCATGCCCCGCGCGTGAACGTAGTCTGACAGGGCCCTCATGCCGGAAGGAAACTTGATCGGATCGGCGGACCAGTCGCCGATCATCTTGGCCCACCCCAGGTCTATGGTGAATACCTCCACCCCCAGCCGGGCCGCAATATCCGCCGCCCGGCGAAGGGACACCTCATCTATATCCAACTGATAGCCCCAGGAATCCCAGATCACATAAGGAAAATCGCGGCGGTCAGGGAGCGCGGAACTAAGTACTGCTTCGACGAAGGACTGGGTGCGATAGGCGGCTTCATCCCAATCGCCCGTGAAGGCGCCGATGAAAACCGCCGGCAACTCAAACACCTGCCCTGGCTCGATGCGCTGATTCAAGGCGGATATGCTGCCTTCCAGGTTCACGCTGTCCTTATCGAAATCGTGCGACACCACCATTTGCGCCCGGCCGTTGAACTCCCAGCCGATGGCCAAGCCGGCATTCCGCGCGTCCAGCAGCGCCAGCCACGAGCAATGCTGGGCATAGGAGCCGCTGGCCACAACCAACGGCGCAGCCAACTGGGCCAGATCGGTCTCGAAGGTCTCAAAGTTGCCCTGCCTGCCGCCATCCACCCACTGGTTTACGTGGAACGAGCGGAATACGTGGTTGTCATCTTGAAAGCTGGCTTTCAGAAACGAGGCTGAAGAGGCGACCCAATCGCGGGAGCCAAGGTTCTTCAGCCGGTATCGCTGGCGGACAAATGGGTGCTGCGAATAGACTTCTGCCTCGAAAGTCACCTCGGCGGGCACTCCCAAAGGGCGTAGCACGATCGTCAGGCGCTTGCCCTCTTTTTCGATGTCGCTTTGCGAAGCTGTCACAAACGAATAGGCGGTTCGGGAGTCCAGCTTAAAGTTCCTGGTCCCGACGTTAATCAAGTCGGCAACTGTGTTTGGCGAGGCCGACCAGTGTTTGCCGCTTCGTTTGTCCTGAAACGAGGCAAGTCGAAATGCGCCATCGGGATCCAAGCCGTAGACCACGGAGATCCGGTCGTTCTCCAGGGTCCAACTGCTGGCGAGAATAGGGTCGGAAACGGCGGATGTCGCCGCGAACAGAATACCGACGACCACAAGAAGCCGACACCCCATCACTCTATTATAGGTGTCAATCGCCGCATTTGGGTTACGTCAAACGGCGGGTTTGGACGGTTATTTCACTCGATAGATCAAGATGGAATGACCGACTCTATCGTCTGGTTCCCGATCACGGAAGTAACGAAAATAATCCTGGTACTCGCGGGAGAAGTACTGCCCGGACAGGAGGGTTACGCTTACTGCGTAGGTGCCGGGGGAAGGAGTCAGCCGCTTGCCTTTTACGTAGGCCGGTTCCCACGGTGAGGGCTGATCTTCAATCCGATCGAGGATGCCATACCGGTGGAACTTGTCCGACCCGAAATAGAACAGCTTGAGGCCCTTCAGATCATTTCGGCGAATGTACTCGGCAAGCTCGGGCAGGTTCTGTCCCCAATCCACGTTACTGTCGACCAGGTACTTCCAGCCCTGGTCGGGGCCTCCCACCCACTCATTGAAGTAGGCGATCCCTTGCGGGTAGATGGAAACCGCAGCGACCGCCAGCCACCCGAAAACCACACCCAGGCCAAATCGGCCGCGCTGGGTGGAGAGACCCCTTTCAATCGCGAATCCGCCCAACAACAATGCGAATGGAATACAAGGCAGCACCAACCGGACCCCTATCTGCAAGTCTGACTGCGTGGCCAGGGCAAGATAAATCAAGCCGGGCAGCAAGAGGAGCCAGTCTGCCGCAGCAGCGCGGCGCGCATAGATCCTGCGCGCCACCAGGATCAGCCCGCCGACGAAGAGGATCTGCAGGGCGACCGGCGTTTTGACAGCCAGAGCAAACGGATAATAGGCCCAGTGTCCGGATGAATGAAGCTGGCCGAGCATGTAGAAAGGAGCCTTGGGCCCTCGATAGGGGTTCAGAGAGCGCACACCCATTTGCATCTCGCGCGGCGTGGGGACGTACCGGAACAGGGGTATCAACCACATGGCGGGCGCCGGAAACTCTCGCCTGGCGCGCATCTTGGCGATTTCCTGACGGGCAAACCGCCGCGTGTGAAACCTGTAAGCGGTGATGACTCCGGCGTAGGGAATCAAGAGAACCGACGCCAGCGCCCAAACCACCCATCTGGACAGCGGGCGGGGCCCCTTGAGCACGCGGGCCGCCACGAGCAGCAACGCCAGGATCGGAACGATGATCATCGACATCTTGGCCAGCGTCGCGAGCAGCGCGCTTGGGCCGAGCATCAGGGAGGTCTTTCGGTCCGGGGCCAGCCAGAACCGCCAGCCGCAAAAGGCAAAGAGCAGATAGGTGAATGTTGCGGCCATGTCGGACGTAACCAGGTAGCCGTGAGCCAGTGGCGTGGGCAAGAGCACTGCGGCGACTAGAAGCAACAGGCCTGCCGTTTTCCCAAACAGAAGCCTGCCCCAGCGCCAGATCAGCAGGGCGGTGAGAATCGGAAAGATTGTCAACACCAGGCGCATGCGAAAGAACAGTTCATGGATCTGTTCGGGCGAGAGACGATCCAGAATCTCCAAGGCTACAGGTTGCTTGTCTCCCGTCCGCCAGCACGGCAGCCCGGGGAACAGCGGGATGTGCAAGACTCGGGGGACCCACCCGGAGACGATTTTGATCAGTGGTGGAAGATCCTGCGGTGAGAGATCCGGCTTGTTGAGCCAGTACAGATAGGATCCCAGCATGCGGGCGGGCTCATCAAACGTCAGGCCCACGTGCCAGGCCTGCCAGCCCAGCGCGATCAGGTACCCGCACAGCAATACCGCAACGACTAGACGCTCTTGCGGAGTCGATTCGCGCGTCTTCGAAGCGCCCGGAGCTGGAGAGGTTCGTGCCTCGCAATCCCCTGTTCTTTGTCTTGCCTTGGGGCTGGTTCCAGCCTCACAACCGCGCGGTTTTGGACCATGAATCACTTTCAATACAGGAAACCATTGCCGTCACTTGTAATTCTCACGATCAGAAACCGTTGGTGCCCGAGGCGCCGCGCGGCTTCTTCATGGGCGTCCTCGATGCTGGGGAAGAACCCAACGAGCTTTTCATCATGGATGACGGCCAACTGACCTTTGTGACCCGGGAGCCATTCTTTGCGGTGTTCGCTGTAAGTTCTTTTCTCTCTTTCGAAGGCCATGCATTCCCCGTATCCCCTCCCGCGACGCGGCAAGGCCGCCGGCGGAGGTTGCTGCCAAGCCGGCAGAGGGAGGAGTCACCCCAAGTCCATCCCTCGCCAGTTCCCAACCGAAATTCGCTCTAGGGGCCGGATGGCGGCCCGCCGAAATACAGCGCCACCCCACGGGGCTGCACCTGGAGCTTCGCGTCGTGAACCCCGTTCTCGGATGCCTCGGCGGCGCCTTGCGCGATGGTTCCGTGCCGGACCTCGCCTCTGGCTTGCTCCAGATATACCGCCCCAGCCAAGAACATAAAGATCAGACCGATCAGCCGGATCAGGCGAATTATTATGATGAAACAAACGTGAAACATAGCTCCTTGTGCCACACCAATAACCCCTCCTCTTGTAGGCCGCCTTTCGTGCACAGTCCATACGGCATTTACTGTATTTTGGAGCAGCCCTGGCTTCAGCTAGGCCCGCCAGCTTCACCAAGACCCCCCCCGACGCGGACCCCGACACGCTCCGGATGGCTTGGGCCAAGTCGGTGAGCGCGGATACCCATTGGCTCTTGGGCGAGCGGCGCCTGCTGCTACACGGGCTCGTCGGCAAGCGTCACGCTGAATAACGTGGGGGTCTATCGGATCGGGACCCAGGCCATCGACCGCAGGAGGAAGGGGCGAGGCGTATCGTCGACGCAAGCACGCGCCTCCATTTTGCGGGCATTTTTTCCCCGGGGCGCCAAGACTCTGCTAAAATCAGGTG
>JACQDI010000468.1 GCA_016201195.1 Acidobacteriota bacterium
CTCGCGAAGATCGGGAAACCCCTCGACCGCACCGAATGGTACATCTCGCCCCCCACTGTCAATGCCTACTACGACCCCCAGATGAACAACGTCAACTTCCCGGCCGGCATCCTTCAGCCGCCCTTCTTCGACAACCAAATGGATGACGCCGTCAACTTCGGCGGCATCGGCGCCGTCATTGGGCACGAGCTCACGCACGGCTTCGACGACATGGGCCGCCAGTTCGACCCCCAGGGGAACCTTCGCGACTGGTGGACCCCCGAAGATGCCAAAGAATTCGAGAAGCGCGCAAGCTGCATCGCCGACCAGTATTCCGGCTTCACCGCCGTCGGCGAGGTCAAACTCAACGGCCGCCTCACCCTCGGGGAAAACACCGCCGACCACGGCGGCCTGCGCATCGCCTACATGGCCCTCCTGGATACGTTAGCCGGCAAGCCAGCTCCGATAATCGACGGCTACACCCCCCAACAGCGCCTCTTCCTGAACTGGGGCCAAGTGTGGTGCACCAACGAAACCGAAGCTTACGCCCGCCTCCGCGCCACCGTCGACTCCCACTCCCCCAGCCGCTACCGCGTCAACGGCACAGTCTCCAACATGCCCGAGTTTCAAGAGGCCTTCCAGTGCAAGCCCGGTGATCCCATGGTCAGAAAGGACCCCTGCCGTGTCTGGTAAGAATCTCTCCCGCCGAACTTTCTCCGCGTCTCTCCTGGCTCCTGTCTCCTCTCTCCTGACTCCTGCCGCCTCTACTCGCCCCAATATCGTATTCCTATGTGCCGATCAGCACAGCGGCAACATCACGACGCCCCGCACCCCCAACCTGGACCGGCTCGCTTCCCGCGGGGTGCGCTACCGCAACGCCTACTGCGCCAGTCCTGTCTGCGTCCCCGCCCGCGCCGCCATGATGACCGGGCTCTACCCCTCCGACGTGGCCTCCTACTGCAACTCCACCTCCTTCGACGGCCGCGTCCCCACCTGGGGCAACTACCTCCGCAACGGCGGCTACCGCTGCTGGGCCACCGGCAAGCTCGACTTGACCGAAGGCAAGGACTACGGCTTCGAGGAATTTCGCACCGACCACGGCCACTCCCGCAGCCCCGACATCACTTCACTGTTCCGCGCCCCGCTTTGCTACCGCGACGAGCGCAAACAGGTCGACGGCCAATTCCGTGACCGCACCCCGGCCGACGAAGGCAAAGTCAGCGATGCCCTGGACTTCCTCCGCTCCAACAAGTCCCGGCCCTTCGCTTTGTACGCCGGCTTGCATATGCCGCACCCCGCCTTCATCGCTCACAAGAAATACGCGGACCTCTATCCCCCCGAACGTGCCGCGTTGCCGAACCTCCCCGCTGGCTACCTGGACCGCCGCCACGAGGCCTTCAACGCCCTGGCCAACTTCAAGATGATTTCGCGCCCCATCCCCGAGGACCGCATTCGCCGCTGCCGCTCTGCCTATTACGCCATGGTAACCGAGCTCGACGCGCTCCTCGGCCGCCTGCTGGACGCCATCGACTACGAGAACACCCTCGTCGTCTACACCAGCGACCACGGCGAAATGCTGGGCGAACACGGCCTGTGGCTCAAGAACGTGCTTCTCGAAAACGCCGCGCGAGTCCCCCTGATCCTGGCCGGCCCCGGCCTCCCCAAAGGCCAGGTAGTCGACTCCCCGGTGTCCCACGTCGATATGGTCGCAACAGTATTAGACGCCGCCAACGTTCCCCGTCCCCAGAACCTCCGCGGCCACTCCCTGCTCCATGGCCTCCCGCCGTTCACCTACGCCGAGTCCCACTCCGAAGGCAACGTGACCGGTTCCTTCCTGATCCGCCAGGGCGACTGGAAGTATGTGTATTTCTCCTGGCTAGACCCCCTGCTCTTCAACCTGAAGGATGACCCCGGCGAACTGAACAACCTGGCCTCCACTCACCCCCAAAAGCTCCAGGAGCTCCACCAGCTTCTGACCAGCCAGGTAAATCCCGATCAAGTCACCAAGGCCGCCTTCGCCGCCCAAGACAAGGTCCTGCAAGCGATGATCCACACGCTGAGCGCCGGCCAGTTCTACAAAGAGCTGGAAGGCCGCCTGGGCCCGGCCCAAGCCCACGGCATCACGGAACGGTTGTACAGAAAAAGGGCCCTGCCTTGATTTTCGACTCTTGACTTGCTGTTATGAGTTCCATGACACGGCTCCTCCCTTTGCTTCTGCTTGCCTCTCTCCTCCGCGCCGCCACGCTCACCATCACCGACCCCATGCCGCCCCCCGCGTGGGCGCTGCTCGAGCGCGAGCTGCTCCGCGCCAACACCGACGCCTGTGATCTTTTCGCCTCGCGCTACCTCGACCACCGCGGCTATCTCCTCCACACCCCCCGCTGGGGAACCCTCGACGGCCCCGACGACGCCATCGAAACTTTTCACAACTGGACTTTGCTCCACGCCCTCGGCGCCGGCGACTCGGTGTTGCAGCACTTCAAACGCGCCTACGAAGGCCACCTCAACCAATACAAAGAGCTTCGTACCACCAAGACCAAGCTGGCCGAAAACGGCGCCTACTACAAGGAGTTCGTCACCCAGTCCGACTGGTTCCACACCGGCGAAGGCGCGCGCGGCTTCATGTTCCTCGGCCTCTCCGATCCCGCCGACGAGCGTTACGTCACCCGCATGCGCCGCTTCGCCGGCCTCTACATGAACGAGGACCCCGAAGCCCCCAACTACGATCCGGTCCACAAAATCATCCGCAGCCTTTGGAACGGCAGCAAAGGCCCCATGCTTCACAAGGCCACCGTCTACGATTGGGTCGGCGACCCCGTGCCCGGCAGCTTCCACATGCTGCACGGACCCAAAGGCCGGGCCCAGCTCGTCGACCTCGAGAAGCACTACCCCAAGATGCTCGCCCATTGCGCGGAGTACCTGGACAGCGTCGGCGACCATCCCTTGAACCTCGCCTCCACGAACCTTGCCCTCAACGCCTACCTGCTTACCGGCGAGCAAAAGTACAAGGACTGGCTGCTCGAATACGTCAACGCCTGGCGCGAGCGCACCGCCCAGAACGGCGGCAACATCCCCACTAACATCGGCCTGGACGGCGCCATCGGCGGCGAATACGGCGGCCGCTGGTATAAAGGGACCTACGGCTGGAACTTCACCATCTTCGACGGCGAAATCGAGCAGGTGGCCCACCGCAACTCGTTCCACGCCGGAATGTGGCCAGGCTTCGGCAACGCGTATCTCCTCACTGGAGATCCATCCTACATAGCCACACTCCGCCGCCAGATGGACAACCTCTACGCCCAGAAGAAAACCGTCGACGGCCGGCTGATGATTCCCCAGATGTACGGCGACCCGCGCGGCTACAAATTCACCGGACAGGAAGCCTGGTATCACTGGACCCCCAACCTGTTCACCAACCGCCTGACTGAAATCTATCTGTGGTCCATGGACCCGAAGGACCTGGAGCGCATCCCCAAAACCGGCTGGATCGCCTTTCTTGAGGGCCAGGAACCGGACTACCCCGAAAAGGCCCTGCGCTCGTCGCTCGCCCGCGTCCGCGCCAAGGTCGCCGCCATGCGCCGCGACACCACTACCGCCGACACGCGCCTTGCCGACTACCTCATGGACTTCAACCCGGCCACCACCGATTCCCTGGCCGAGCTTACCTTGGGCGGGTACCTCACCGGAAATATCTGGACGCTCCACTCCCGCCTGCGCTACTTCGACCCGGTCGCCGGCCGCGCCGGCCTGCCCCCTGACGTCGCCGCCCTCGTCGAGAAACTTACCCCCGACTCGGTGACTCTAACTCTGGTCAATACCAACCAGGTCCAGTCGCGCACGGTCCTGCTTCAGGCCGGCGCTTACGCCGAACACCAATTCCTCTCCGCCGGCTCGACCGCAATCCGCTCCTCCCGCCTCACCGTGCGGCTCAGCCCCGGGTGCGGCTCCCGCCTGACCCTGCAAATGAAACGCTACGCCAATCCGCCAACCCTCTCCAACTGAAGGAATGGAAAGCAAGGCTCTGCGGGGTATCCGCAAACTCTTCTTGGGGTATTAACCGCCTCAAACTGCATTTTTGAGAGAGCTGTACTGTTGCGGGAAGTGCGTGATCCCGGGGGTCGGGCCTCCGGCGACTCGGCCGTTCCAAACACAGCCGTAAGAGCTGCAAGCGAGTATAATTGTAGGCTAGAACAGGGGGATCGGTGGCGGCTTTCGACACCTTTTCCGAGTCGCGCCTGGCCTCGAACACCAGCCAGAAGGTGATCGCCGGGGGAGTGGTGCTGGCGGTGTGCTATTACGCCCAGCCGGTGGTGATCACGTTCTTTATTTCGCTGCTATGCGCGTTTCTGCTGGAGCCGGCAGTAGGACTGCTGACGCGGTTCCGGCTGCCGCGGGCGCTGGCGGCGTTGCTGGTGTGCCTGCTGGCCCTGGTTGTGCTCTACCTGGTGGGGGCCTTGTTCTACTCGCGGGGCGCAGCGTTTCTGGAGGAGTTGCCGCGCTACGAAAGCACGATCAAGGGCGCGGTAGAGAAGATCTCGCAGCGGGTCCAGAACCTGGAGGCGTCCTTCATGCGGTTTGCCCCCCAGGATCGGCCGCAGCGCGGCGCCCCTGCTCCCGAGGCGCGGCGACCGACGCGGACCCGCGTTCCCGTCCCCCAGCCGCCCGCGGTCCAAGAGGTACGGCTCAAGGATGAAAGCGGCGTCCTCGCCAAGTATGTGCTGCCGCAACTGAAATACTTTTACCAGTTCCTGCTGTTCGCCTCCTTCACCCCGTTCCTGGTTTACTTCATGCTGAGCTGGAAGGACCACATGCGGCACGGGTTCGTCAACCTGTTCCAGCTCGAGAACCGCCAGGTGGTGCACTCGACGCTGAACGGCATCGGAGTCATGGTGCGGGCGTTTCTGGTCGGCAACTTCCTGCTCGGCGTGCTGCTGGCGGTCATCGACGCCTTGATTTTCTGGTACCTGGGGATTCCGTTTCCGTTCATGATGGGGACCATCAGCGGCCTGATGAGCGTGATCCCCTATGTGGGCCTGCCGCTGGCCCTGATCCCGCCGGTGTTCTCCGCGCTCGGCGTGTACACCTCGGTCTCCTCGTATGTACTGATTATCTCCATCGTGAGCGGTCTCTACCTGCTGGCGCAGAACGTGCTGTATCCCTTGCTGGTCGGCTCGCGGGTGCACCTGAATCCGCTGGCGGTGACGGTGGCCATACTGGTCTGGTCCTGGATGTGGGGCGCTATCGGCCTGCTGCTGGCCATCCCCATTACGGCGGGCATGAAAGCGGTGTGCGATAACGTTCCGTCGCTGCGCAGTTACGGACGGTTGCTGGGGGACTAAAACCAGGTGCCAGGTGTCAGGTGTCAGGTCTTGGGCCCACGGCTGAGCTCTGCGTGCTACAGTGTGCATTTCGGAGGTGTTCATGGCACGCTGCTTCCGGTCCCCGCGTCTGCGCGTCTCCCTGTCTCCGTGTCTTCTTGTCTTTTGTCTGGCCATAGCGCCGGCTCAAGCGCCCAGCCTTGATGGCCTCAAGGAACACGCTTACCAGATGATCGAAGCCCGCCGCACCTTCACCCAGGTGATGGCGGATTTCATCTTCAGCTTTTCGGAGCTGGGGTTCCAGGAATTCGAGACCTCGAAATACATCACTGGGCTGCTCGAGAAGGAAGGCTTCCGGGTGACCCGCGGCGCCGCCGGGATGCCGACCGCGTTTGTGGCGGAGTGGGGGA
>JACQDI010000469.1 GCA_016201195.1 Acidobacteriota bacterium
CGGATCACGAAGTCGATGTCCACCCCGGCGGAGCCCTGGTTGAGAGCCTGGACGTTGCGTACCTGGATGCGCAGCTCGGGAAACTGCTTCATGTGGGCGCGGATCGCCTGCATCACGTCGCGCTGCGAGTAGATGCCGTGAAAAGCCTCCAGCGGCCGCCCGCGCAAGGTCTCTCGCCAAACACGGCTCGGCGACAAAACCCGGTCCTCGATGTTGGTGAGGCGAATGAAAAGCTGCGCGTTATTGACTTGCTGTAGGTAGCTCCCGCCGACTGTGGCGAGCACGTGCTCGACCCCGGGAAGCTGGAACACTTCCTTTTCAATCAGGACGAGCTTTTGCTCCATGCCCGCCAGGCTCGTTCCTTCGGGCGCGCTGACCGACATCTCGAATTCGCTCTCGTCCACGTTGGTGGGGATGTACTCCTGGTGCACCATCTTGTAGAGCGGAACCGAGGAGGCCATCACCAGCCCTCCAGCGAACACGACCAGGCGGCGATGGTGCATGGCCCACCACAGCATGGCCGCGTAGCCGCGGTCGAGCCACTGGTAGAAGCCGCGGCGCGACGCGGCCTCGCCGGTCCCGTGCTGGAACGCGCCCAGCATCCGTGAACTCATCATCGGGGTCAAGCTGAAGCTCACCAGCAGCGAGACCAGAATGGCCACCGTGGCCGTCACCCCGAAGCTGAAGAGGAACCGCCCGGAGATGCTGGACATGAACGACACGGGCAGGAAGATCACCACCAGGCTGAAGGTGGTGGCCATCACCGCCAGGCCGATGTCGCGCGTGGCGAGCACCGCCGCCTCGCGCGGCGGCAGCGTCTTCTCTTCGACGAAGCGGAAGATGTTCTCGAGCACCACGATGGCATCGTCGATCACCACCCCCACCATCAGCACCAGGGCGAGCATGGTGATGTTGTTCAGAGTAAAGTTGAGCACCCGCATCATGCCGAAGGTGGATACGATCGACGCAGGAATGGCCACCGCGGCGATCAGGGTGGAGCGCCAGTTGCGCATGAACAGCAACACCACCAGCGACGCCAGGATGCTGCCCAGAATCAGGTGCAGCCTCACCTCGTGAAACGCCGCCTCGATGTAGCGCGACTGGTCCTGGACGACGTTGAGAGTCACCCCCGCCGGCAGGAGTTGGCGCAGGTGCGGCAGGCGGGCCTTGACGTTGTTGATGACCTCGATCGAGTTGGCGCCCGACTGGCGGTACACCAGCAGCGACACCGCCGGTTTGCCGTCGTAGCGCGCCGCCGTGCGTTGCTCTTTGTGGCCGTCCTCGGCATAGCCCAAATCGCGGATCCGCACCGGGGCGTTGCCGATGGTGGCCACCACCAGGTCGTTGAACTCGCGTGGGTCGGGGAACCGGCCCATGGTCCGCAAGACGAGCTCGCGCCGCCCCTCGTCCACGCGGCCACCGGGGATGTCCGAATTCTGCCGGGCCACCTGGTCCCGCACGCGTAGGATGGGAATGCGGTAGGCGGCGAGGCGGTTGGCGTCCACCCAGACGTTGATGGCCCGCTGCTGTCCGCCGACGATCTGCGCCTGTCCCACGCCGCCCACCGACTCGATGTTGTCCTGCACCAGCCGGTCGACGAGTTCGTACAGCTCTCGCTGCGTGCGCTGGCCCGAGAGCACCAGGCTCATCACCGGCGAGGCATCGGTGTCGAGCTTCTTGATCAGCGGGGGCTTGGCGTCGCGCGGCAGCAGGCTGATCACCGTGGCCACCGCGTCGCGAATATCCTGGGCGGCGACGTCGATCTGGCGCTTCAAGTTGAAGGTGATAGTGACAATGGACAGGCTCTCGGTGGAGGTGGAGCGGATGTTGTCGATCCCCTCGACAGTCGCCACCGCGTCCTCAATCCGTCGGGTGACGGTCGATTCGATCTCTTCGGGCGAAGCGCCGGGCAATATCGTCCGCACACTAACGATGGGCAGGTCAACATCGGGAAACCGGTCGATCCCCAGCTTGGTGTAGGAGACCCCACCCACCACCACCAGCGCCAGGATCAGCATTACGGCGAAGACAGGGCGGTCGATGCAAACTTCAGCCAGCTTCTGCATTAGAGGATCGTGGCCGCTTAATTCGCCACCTGCACCTTTTGCCCGGCGGCGATCCGGTCATGGCCTTCGGTGATCACCAGTTCCCCGCCCTTCAGCCCGGTGACGATCTCCACGCGCTCCCCCAGACGACGACCGGGCTTGACGAGCCGCTCGGCGGCGGCGCCGTTCTCCACCACGAACACACGGTCCACACCGGCGAAGCTCAGCACGGCGCGGGAGGGAACAGCGACGCCGCGGGCGTCAGGGTTGACGGCGATGGTCCCTTCCGCGAACGAGCCGGCCCGTAGCGCGCCGTCCTCGTTGGGAATCTCCGCCTCGACCACCAGCGAGCGGTTCTGGGCCTCGATCGACGGGCTGAGCCGCACCACGCGCCCGGACCGCGTGGCTGTGGAGCCTTCCACTCGCAAACCTACGCTCTGTCCCAGCCGAACCTTGGCGGCCAGCCGTTCGGGCACCTCTAGGCGCAGCCGCAGCGGATGCCAGCGGACCAGCGACACGACCGCCGCATTCACCGCCAAGTATTCACCGACCGAGGCCTGGCGCCGGGTGATCGCGCCGCGAAACGGTGCACGAATCGTGGTGTCGGTCAGTTGTTGCCGCGCCAGCTCGAGCTGCGCCCGCCGCTCCACCAGTTGCGCCTGGTTTTGGTAGACCTCCTCCATCGCCGCCTGGTAGCGGGCTTCGGCGATGAGCAGATTGGACCGCACCGTGTCGAAATCCACTTGTGAGGCGACGCCTTCTTTGGCGAGCTGCGAGGTGCGTGTGAAGTTCAAGCGGGCATTCTCCAGGGCCCCCACCGCCAGCTTGACCGTCGACGTGCGGGCCGGATCTACCTGGTCGCCGGTGCCCGCCCCCAGCCCCAGCCGGGCCCGGGTTTGCTCCACCAGCGCCTCGGCCTGCTTCAGGCGAAACTCGTAGTCCTCGCGCTCGATCTCCGCCAGCACCTGGCCCGCCTCCACCTGGCCGCCCAGATCCACGTGCAGCTTCGCGATCCGGCCCGGCACCTTGGCGCTGATGGTGGCCAAGTCCTCGGCCAGCAGCTCGCCGGTGGCCACCACGACTTCGGGGATGTTCTCAGAAGTGACCACCTGGGCCCGCACCAGGGCCGACTTACCCTGGTCCTTGGCCGCCGTGGTCAAGCCGGAATACGGCCCACTGCACCCGGCCAAAAGTCCCACCACCGCCGCCACCCAAAGCCGTCCGGGCATAGAAAAGAAGTGACCCCTATTCTCGCACAAAAGGTTACCGGGACAGCATATAGAAGACGGAAGCGCGGGCCCGCGTGGGTCTCTTCCGGAGAAGTCAGAGGCCCCGCCCCGCGCGGGTTTCTTCTGTCTTCTGTATTCTGTCTTCTGTATTCTGCATTCCCTCCTCCACCCGAAACGTTCCCAGCTTAAAGCACCAAGTCAGTGCCAGGCCCAGGCCGAAGCCCACGGCGATATTATTGAGGCCCAGGCAGGCCCCGGCAGTGAGGAGCATGGCGAAGGCGTCGGTGCGGCTGGTCTGGTCGCGCGTGACCAGGGCCAGCTCCAGGCCGCTGAAGGCCAGCATAACGCCCAGCACGCTGGCCGGAAACTCCCGGCACAGGGCCATCAGCGAAGCGCCGAACAGGATCGCCACCACCATCTTCGAGACGCCCAGGAAAAGGATCGAGCCGTTGGTGCGCGCCCCGAACCGGTGCTGGCCGGCCAGGCCCCCCGCCCCGTGGCACATGGGCATGCCGCCGAACCAGGCTGCCGCCAGGTTCATCAGGCCGACCGACACGGCGACCCGCCGGGGCCGCGCCGGGCGATCGGGAAACAGGTCCACCGATAGAGCGCAGACGGCAATCACCGAGTTCAGCGTGGTCAGCGGGATCTGGGGCAGCGCAGCCTTGCCGAAGGCGCTCACAAAGTCCGGCCAACGTGGCGGAGACCAGTGGGGAAGGGTGAAACCGAGGCCCAGCGAAGAAACCACCTCCGGATGTTGCCACACGGTGAGACCGATTCCAGCGCCAAACAACACCAGCGCCGCCGGAACCCGGCGCGAGAAGAACAGCCACAGCACCAGCAGCCCAGCCAGGGCGCCGGTGAGGTAGCTGTCCGGGCCGATCCAGGTCTTGGTGCCCGCCACCATCTGGAGGGCCTTCATCAGCAAGGTCAGCCCCAAGGCGAGCTGCAGGCCGCGAACCACGCTCTTAGGAATCGCCCGGTTCAACGCGTCGATCCACCCCGTCAAGCCCAGCACCAGAATGACGAGGCTGACCGTAGCGCCGGCAGCGAGGATCTGGGATACGGGCAGCTTCTGGGTGAGCGCCACGGCGGCGATGGCCTTCATGGGCTGCACCGCCATGGGAATGGCGAAGGCTAACCCGGTAATGACGTTGAACAGCCCGGCGAAGAACAAGGCGGCGGCGAAGTCCAGGCCATTCTCAGCGGCCATGCCCACCAGGAGCGGTAAGAACGTGCCCAGGTCGCCCAGCGAGCCGGCGATCTCGTGCCGGTCGAGCCGGGCCACACGGAGTGTGTCCCGAATTCCCACGAAACGCTCATCATGACATATAATGAAGGTTTACGACTGGAGATCTGATGCCGAAGAGAACCTTCCAACCCAACCGTCGCCGGCGAGCCAAAACGCACGGGTTTCGCGCGCGTATGAAATCACCCGGGGGGCGCGCCGTACTGGCCCGGCGGCGGGCCAAGGGGCGCCATTCTCTCACCGTCAGTTCCGAACGATAGTTTGGTGTCAACCGCGCGGTTCCGCTTCCCCAAGTCGGCGCGCCTGCTGCGCAGCGCCGAGTATCGTAGAATTTATGACGGGGGAAGCAAGTTCGTGGGTCCGTTGTTTGCCGCCTTTTATCTGCGAACCCAGAGCGGAGACCCGGCACGGGTCGGGTATACGACACCGAGGGCTTTGGGGACGTCGGTCGAGCGGAACCGGATCAAGCGGCGCCTGCGCGAGGCGGTCCGGGTGGCGCTGCCGTCGCTCGAGCCGGGCTGGGCGATCGTCTTCAACCCGAGGCGCGCCGCCCTCGACGCGGAGTTTTCACGGCTGACGAGCGAAGTGCAGCGGCTTTGGGGTGTGCTGCGGGCCAGAGGAACAGAATCGTGAAGCGCATCGTTATTTGGGTGTTGGCCTTCTATAAGCGGATGGTCTCGCCGCTGCTGCCGGCGAGCTGCCGCTTCTACCCTTCCTGCTCGGATTACGCGCGCGAGGCGGTAGAGCGGCACGGGGTGAGGCGGGGTGTCTGGCTGGCGGTGGCGCGGCTGTTGCGGTGCCAGCCGCTCGGGGGTGGGGGTCTGGACCCGGTTCCATAGCGCATGGACGAAGATCAGGACCAGAAATCGATCCAACTCCGGGCGCTGGTAGCCTTTGCCCTGTCGGCCATCGTGTTGTTCGCCTACCAGTATTTCGTGGTGAAGAACGCGCCGCCCAAGCCGCCCGCGCCGGCGGCGGCGGAAACTAAGTCCGCCCCGCCTTCCCCTGCCCCTGCTGCTGCCCCTGCTGCCAAGAAGGAGGCTCGCAAGCCGGCCGCAACGGCTGCGCCGGTCGAGGCCGCACCGGCCGAGCAGACCTTCGTCATCGAGACCGATACCTACCTGGTGGCCCTCTCGAACCGCGGCGCAGTGGCTACCAGTTGGACGCTGAAAAAATACAAAGACGAATCCGGCAAGCCGCTCGAACTGGTCAACGTGTCGGCCGCCGGGCAGGCGGGATACCCGTTCAGCTATGGCGCCCAGGCCGATTCGAGCGCCGGCCTAGACATCGCCGGTCTAAACCAGTCCCTCTTTCGGGTCGAGACGCCTCCGGGGCGCTTGGCCGCGCCGATCACCCTGACCTTCCAGTGGTCCGACGGCAACCTTCGCGCCCGCAAGAGCTTTCACTTCGAGAAGAATTCATACGTAGTCGACGTTCAGAGCGATCTCACTCAGAACGGAACGCCGGCGCCCCACTGGCTCGCCTGGCGCGGCGGCTTCGGGGATGCCGCCGTGGAGGACGCCGCCAAGACCGTCAAGACCTTTTACTTCGACACCACCGCGGGCAAAGTCATCTGGCACGAAGCCAAAGACGCCGAAAAGGGCCCCGTAGTCAACAGCGGCAACTACCTGTTTGCCGGCGTTGAGGACCACTATTTCGCCGCCGCCTTCCTTCAAAACTCGCCGGGAGTCCCGCTGCAACTCGAGACCAGCGCTCTCGAGACAGCCAACGGACGCGAACAGAAGAAGCAGTTGTTCGCCGGCGCCGCAGTGGGCGGAGCGGGCGACAACCGGTTCCTGGCCTACGTGGGCCCCAAGAGCCTGGAAACCCTGCGCTCGGTGCGGCCACAGCTTGCCCAGCTCGTGGATTTCGGTTTCTTCAGCTTCATCGCGTACCCGCTGTTCCTGATGCTCACCTGGACCCACCGCTGGCTACCCAATTTCGGCTGGGCGATCGTGGCGGTGACCGTGGTCATCAACTTCATCCTGTTCCCGCTCAAGCTCAAGAGCATGACCTCGATGAAGAAAATGCAGAAGCTCCAGCCGCTGATCAAGCACATCAACGACAAGTACAAAAACCTGCCCATGCGCGACCCCAAGCGCCAGGAGCAGAACAAGGAAGTCATGGAGCTGTACGGCAAGTATGGCGTCAACCCGCTCGGGGGCTGCCTGCCGATGCTGCTCCAGTTGCCGTTTTTCTTCGCCTTCTACGCGGTGCTCAACTCCTCGATCGAGATGCGGCGCGCTGGCTGGCTATGGGTTTCCGATCTCTCCACCTGGGATCACATTTTCATTTTGCCCATCGCCATGATCGCCACCCAGTTTTGGTTCCAGAAGATGACGCCCTCGACCTCGACCGATCCGGCGCAGCAGAAGATGATGCAGTTCATGCCGCTGATCATGGGCTTCTTCTTCTACCGCCTGCCGAGTGGCCTGGTGCTATACTGGTTGACCGGAAATCTGGTCGGCATCCTGCAGCAGTGGTTCATCAACCGGCTGCCGGAGGCGGACCTGGAGATCGAAAAGCCCAAGAAGGGGAAGTCCAAACGGGCATGAACTGGACAGCGGAAGAATTGGGTCCCAAGGTCGAGGCTTTCCTGCGGCCCCTGTTGAAGACGGCCGGGCTGGCCCTGGATTTCAAGATCGCGAACGGCGCCAGCATCGACCCGGCGTTTGAGAAACCCGACCTCACGGTGGACTTCGAGGGCCGCGACCTGGATGTGCTGCTGGCCAACAAAGCGGAACTGCTGCTGGCGCTCGAGCACGTCACCCTGGAGGCGCTGCGGGTGCGGCCCGACGAACACTCGCGGCTGATGTTCGACGCCCACGACTACCGCATGCTGCGGGTGGAGGAGCTGCGGCTGAGCGCGGAGACGGCGGCGGAGAAGGTCAAGCGCTCCGGCGTCCCGTTCAAGTTCAGTCCGATGAATTCCCGCGAGCGCCGCATCCTGCATTTGGCCTTGCGCGGCGACGCGGCGGTGCGCACCGAATCCGAGGGCATCGCCCCGCGCCGCCAAGTGGTTGTCTACCCGGCCAGTCACCAGGCAAGCGGCAAGCCCACCCGCTAGACTTAAGTTCCTGATGTTCGGAGACGATCGGGTGGCTCCCAGCCAACAGCAGTCGTTTCGCACCGGCGCGCACGCCCTTTGTAACATTCGACAAGGGCGTTTCCCCCGCCCACCCAGCCGATCCATTGCCCACAATCCCAAAATCTGCTGAAATTAACCTGATCGTGGCCGGAACTGCCCCGCACATGAAACCCGAACAACAATCGCGCTCCACGATCGACGAGCTCCTCCAGCAGGCCGGCTGGGCCGTCCAAGACCGGTCTGCCGCCAACATCACCGCCGGCCGAGGCGTCGCCATTCGCGAGTTCCCCCTCCAGCCGGGCTACGGCTTCGCCGACTACCTGCTCTACGTGGACGGCGCCGCCGCCGGCGTCATCGAAGCCAAGAAGGAGGGCGCCACCCTCACAGGGTTCGAGGACCAATCCTTCAAGTACAGCGAAGGTCTTCCTGATAGCCTCCCCACCTACCGCCGCCCCCTTCCCTTCTGTTACCAGAGCACCGGCGTCGAGACGAGATTCACCAATCTCCTCGAGCCCGAAGCCCGCAGCCGTCCTGTGTTCTGTTTCCACCGGCCCGAAACATTGGCCGAGTGGCTCACCGAGGAAAGCCGCGTTCCCGGTTCCACTCTCCGCGCACGCCTGAAGCACATGCCCCCGCTGGCCCCCGGCGATCTTTGGCCCGCCCAGATCCGGGCTATTCAAGGCCTCGAACGATCCCTCGCCGAAGCCCGCCCGCGCTCTCTCATCCAGATGGCCACTGGCTCCGGCAAGACCTTTACCGCCTGCAACTTCTCCTACCGCCTCATCAAACACGCCGCCGCCCGCCGCATCCTTTTCCTGGTGGACCGCAAAACCCTCGGTCAGCAGACCGTCAAGGAGTTCCAGCAATTCGTCACCCCCGACGACGGCCGCAAGTTCACCGAGCTTTACAACGTTCAGCTCATGCAGTCCAACCGGCTCGACCCTGTCGCCAAGGTCTCCATCACGACGATCCAGCGTCTTTACTCCATGCTGCGTGGAGAACCAGACCTGCCCGACTCCGAATCCGAGGAGCAGTCCCTGTACCTCAAGGAGCAGCTCTTTCCGGAGCCCCTGCCGGTCGTCTACAATCCTGCCATCCCCATCGAGACCTTCGACTTCATCATCACCGACGAGTGCCACCGCTCCATCTACAACCTCTGGCGCCAGGTCCTCGAATACTTCGACGCCTTCCTCATCGGCCTTACCGCCACCCCCTCCAAGCAGACCTTCGGTTTCTTCAACCAGAACCTCGTCATGGAGTACAACCATGAGCAGGCCGTCGCCGACGGTGTCAATGTCGATTTCGACGTCTACCGCATTCGCACCGCTATCTCCGAGCACGGCTCCGTGGTGGACGCCGGCCTTTTCGTCGACAAGCGCCACCGCCAGACCCGCAAGATTCGCTGGGAACAACTCGACGAGGATCTCGCCTACGGCGCCTCCGCGTTGGACCGCGACGTGGTAGCTCCCGACCAGATCCGCACCGTCGTCCGCACCTTCAAGGAGAAGCTGTTCACCGAAATCTTCCCCGGCCGCGATCACGTCCCCAAAACCCTGATCTTCGCCAAGGACGATAGCCACGCCGACGACATCGTCCAGATCGTGCGCGAGGAGTTCGACAAAAGCAACGACTTCGCCGAAAAGATTACCTACCGCACCGGCGTAGCCCGCCTCGTCGGTGATGACGGAGAGGTCACCTGGAAAAACACCGGCCGCCGCCCCGAAGACCTGCTCTCCTCGTTTCGCAACAGCTACAACCCCCGCATAGTCGTCACCGTGGACATGATCGCTACCGGCACCGACGTCAGGCCCCTCGAAATCGTCTTCTTCATGCGCCAGGTCCGCAGCCGCAACTTCTTCGAGCAGATGAAGGGCCGCGGCGTGCGCGTCGTCAAGCCCGACGACCTGCAAGGCGTAACCCCCGACGCCCGCTCCAAGACCCATTTCGTCGTCGTCGACGCGGTCGGACTCTGCGAGGAGGAGATGTCCGACACAACGCCGCTGGAGAAAAAGCCCACCGTCGCGCTCGAAAAGCTCATGGAGGCCGTCGGCTTCGGCAATCGTGACCCAGAGGTCCTCTCCTCGATTGCCTCTCGCCTCGCGCGTCTCGACCAGCAGCTAACGACCGAAGACAGACAAATCGTCGAAAAGGCTTCCGGCGGCCAGCCGCTCTCTGCTATCACCGCCGCCATCGTCAAC